>JAEWQC010000353.1 GCA_023399355.1 Bacillota bacterium
CTTGCCGACCGCGTTATCCATATGGAAGACGGTAAAGTAGTCCGGGAAGGTCGTGGCAGAAATGAAAAATAACAACAGTGCTATTATAAGGCGGATTACAGACAGAAGTCTTAAATCCAATAAAAAGAGAAATTTTTTCATCATCACAGCCATTGCGCTTACGATGCTGCTCATTGCTTCTGTTTTCAGCATCGGCATGAGCCTTATGGAATCAATAAAGATGCAGGAAATACGCCTTATGGGTACAGTGGCACATGCTGCGGTCAGCCGGCCGACGGCAGCACAAATTGAGCGGCTTACCCGGTTGGACTATGTTAAAACAGTTGGCACAGGCAACAATGTCGCTTCTGTAAAAAATACACCGCGGATGGGCGACGCTAATATTTCGCTGCATTACTTTGATAAATCGGAGTGGGAAAAACTACGTGCGCCCGCCTACGCAGATATTTCCGGCAGTTATCCGCAAAAGGAAAACGAAATGATGGCGCCGGTTTGGGTACTTGAGAGATTGGGCATAGACAATCCAACGATCGGCATGGAAATACCTCTTGACTACTATACCGATAGAGAAAAAAACGCTACGCCTATTCATAAAGTTTTTAAATTATCAGGCTGGTTTACAAGCTATATGTACATTCGTTCAGGTAATATCGACTCCATTCTGGTGTCGGCGGAATTAACGCGGAAGTATGGGAAAACAGTTGAAGCCAATGGTGCGGCAACGGTAATGTTCGATAATTCCTCACGGGTTTTAGAGTATTGCGAACAACTCAAATCGGATTTGGAGGTAACTGAAGATCAGCAGGTAAAGCCGGTTCCAATGTACGATATAGACACGGGGACCATGAGAACAAACTTGATTGCTTTATTTACCGTTATCGCTTTTTTCATTTTTACAGGTTATCTATTGATATACAACGTCCTATATATTTCCGTATCACGGGATGTGCGGTTTTATGGTTTGCTGAAAACGCTCGGGACAACACCGAAACAAATCAGGCGTATTGTAATTGGACAAATATTACGGCTTTGCTTGGTCGGAATCCCCATTGGCGGGGTATTGGCTTTATTGCTTTCATTAGTTGTTGTTCCAACCTTCCTTTCAAAATTGGGGAGTATCACTACGGGTACCGTCGTATCCTTCTCTCCGCTGATCTATCTAGGCGCGGCACTTTTTGCCTTGCTTACAGCGCTTTTAGGGGCATTCAGGCCGGCAAAAAAAGCAGCGGGTATTTCACCTGTAGAAGCACAAAAGTATACAGGCCTAAAGGTGAATAAAAGCCGTGTGTATTCGCCTGCCCACGGAAAGCTTTATAAAATGGCTTTCCGCAATATCTTTCGGGATAGAAAACGCGCAGCTGTTGTATTTTTAAGCCTGTTCCTCGGCGTAACGACATTTATAACCATTACAGCGCTTGTTACCAGTATGGACACGGACAATTATGTTGCATCCTATGAACAAAGCGATTTTACGCTGCAAAATAATACGATGATTGGATATGAGGGAGAACCAAAACAGAAATTTAATAATGCGTTTATGAATACGATAAAATCCTTACCTGGATTCGAGAACATGCGTATAACAACAGAGGAATGGATGCATCTTGATTATTCGAAGGAGGCGTTTGGAGCATATCTGGCCGACTACATCAAAAAGAATGACGCAGCTGATTTAAAGGAACAGGATATTCGTGAAAATTTCTCCGGGATCATTGCCGGTATTGACCGGGAAGCCCTTGCAGAATTGAATAAAAAGGCTGATAAGCCTATTGATGTTGACGCTTTTGAACGCGGAGAGTTCGCACTTCTTTCTACCGGAAATCCAAGCCTGTTTCAAAACGTTGAGGAGTTGACAATTTCACCCGTGTATGACAGCGGATCAGGAATAAAGGAAAGGCCTGACAGCGTATCGGTAAAAGTACCGCTCGGTGGCTTTGTACCCCTGATGTTTGAGCGTATCGGCTATAGCATTGCACCGACGGTATTCGTATCAAATACCCTGATGAGCAAGTTATATGAAGAGCCGATTATAGCGAAGGTGAATATTGACGTTGCAAAGGGGTATGATAAGCAAGCTCTTGACGAGTTGAAAGAAGTCATGAAAGGAGATTATGAAATATCTCGTACGTCAAAGCTGGAGGCACAGGAAGAATTACGTGGCGCCAAAATGATACTGTATATTCTGGGTGGCGGTGTTGCGCTCATCCTTGCTTTGATAGGCATTCTCAATTTCGTAAATGTGATGTCCGTGGGTATTATGGTTCGTAAACAGGAACTTGCGACGTTCGAATGTATTGGCATGAGCTGGAAACAGGTCAGGAAAATGCTGGTGAACGAGGGACTCGGATATGCCGTGATAACGCTGCTTTTAGTTTTTACAGCAGGGAGTGCCATTACCTTTGGGATTTTTACGTTGTTTCATCAGCAAGCGACTTATGCAGTATTCACCTATCCTTTTCTCCCGGCTATAGTAGTTGGTCTGGCAATTTTGACAATCTGCGTCATTACACCTGAAATGGCGTACCGTTCTATTTATAAGGCAACTATTGTCGAACGGTTAAGGGAAGCGGAATAAATTTAAAAATATACTGAAAAATGATTGTGCACAAAGAATAATTCATTTTTAGCGAGGCACTAAATGTACTACAAGTGAAAAAACTGGTGATTCCAATTCTTTTTTATTATATGCAGTAAATGCAATTTCATCTGTATTGAGTAATATCTGCAACTTATTCAGCCGATAAAACAGTGTGCAATGAACAGGGAAACGGTGTAACCTTCGGGCTGCACCGTTTCCTTAAATCTGTATTTCCTGATCAACTGCCGCATGATACAGTCCTGTTTTTTTTATTTATTTGTTTTTGTGGAAATGGTTTTGTATAATAATACTTGGCAAGTATATATTGTCTTTACTTATAACGAGGCTAAGATGTCCCCCACCTCTATAGGTAGCCGGTACAGTTTTGGTTTGCAGGCGGCGGGCATATCTTCCGCCTCGTTGAAACACAGCTGAGGTAAGAAAATCTTTCTACTAAGCGTAATTTGCGTAGCAAATTATCGCCTGAACGAAAAATTTTCTTTGAACCGAAGTGTTATAAAGACAATCTGGAGGTATTTGATGTGGAATTTCAGTCGCGGCAAGCATAAAAGCCCTGTGCCGGACAATAAGGAACTGATTCCTGCGCATATTGCGATCATTATGGACGGAAACGGCAGATGGGCTTCAAAAAGAGGGCTTCCAAGAAATGCCGGGCACAGGGAAGGGGCTAACACCCTCAAAAGAGTCGTCAGGATATGCGATGAACTTGGCGTGAAATATCTGACGGTCTATGCTTTTTCGACTGAAAACTGGAACAGGCCCAAAGAGGAAGTGGATGCCCTGATGAGCCTTCTTCTTGAGTTCCTGAAGAGCGCAGACAATGAGTTGGCCGGGAAGAATATCAGAATCAGGGTGATTGGTGAGTCGGAAGGACTAACGAATGAGATAAAAAAGGAAATTGTCAGGATCACTGCAAATACCGTAAATAATACGGGACTAACCCTGGTGATTGCACTGAACTACGGAAGCAGGGCGGAAATCACCAATGCGGCTGTTAAAATTGCACGGGAGGTAAAGCATGGTACGCTCAATCCTGAAGAGATCAATGAGAAACTTTTTACCAGTTATCTATATACGTCGGATGTACCTGACCCGGACCTGGTGATTCGCCCCAGCGGAGAGCACAGGATCAGCAATTTCCTGCTCTGGCAGTCCTCCTATTCGGAATTCTGGTATTCAGATATCTTATGGCCGGACTTTTCAAAGAAATACCTGCTGGAAGCAATAACGGAATTTCAAAGAAGAAATAGGCGTTTTGGAGGTTTGTGAGGAATGAAAACAAGGATTATCAGTGCAATCGTGGCAATCGGATTGCTCGCTGTCGTTACATATCTGGGAAGTATGGCTATTGGCATTGCAGTCTTTGCATTGTCATTGATCGGAATGCATGAATTTTACAAGGCCTTGTCGAAGGGCGGTTTCAACCCGGTTTATCCTGCGGGGTATCTTGCCTGTCTGCCGCTGCTGTATCTGGCTTTTGCCGGTTCGATACCAAGCCTTTCAGGGCTGACAGGTGCAGGCAATGCTTTAACGGCTCTTGCCGCAGGTGCGTTCCTGCTGCTTGTCTTCCTTTTCTGCCTGCTAATATTTTCTGACGGGAAATATAAGGCCGCCGACATTTCCGTCACTTTCCTTGGAATCATTTATGTTGCCTTCCTGTTCTCTTTTGTTATTTTGACAAGAAACATGGGAAACGGTTATTTGTATATTTGGCTGATATTCATCGGGGCTTGGGCGACCGATACATTTGCCTATTTTACGGGTGTTTCAATCGGTAAGACAAAGATTCTTCCGAAAGTAAGCCCGAAGAAATCACTTGAGGGAAGTATCGGCGGTATCGTGGGCTGCATTCTGGCCATGATGCTGTTCGGGTTGTTTTTCAATCAAAGGCTGAACGTGCCGTTGTTTCATTTTGCAATTCTGGGCGCTATTTGCGGCATAGTTTCGCAGATTGGAGACTGGGCGGCATCGGCAGTGAAAAGATCCGTCGATATCAAGGATTACGGAAATATTATGCCGGGGCACGGCGGTGTGCTTGACAGGCTGGACAGCATACTTTTTGTCGCGCCGGCCGTATACTTTTACATTAGTTTGATATTTTGATGGAAATAGTACGAATGATTTCCATCCATACCGAAGTATTTCTGCAAATTATATAACCAGGGGAGTCAAATCATGGCAGAAAATATAGCAATTCTCGGATCCACGGGCTCAATCGGGACGCAGACACTGGAGGTGGCAAGAAATCTTGGCATCCGCGTATCAGCTCTCACAGCGAATTCAAATATTGACATGATCGAAAAGCAGGCAAGAGAATTCAAACCGCAGTTGGTTTCAATCGGTGACAGCTCGCTGGCCGCTGAATTGGAACACAGGC
This sequence comes from Bacillota bacterium, assembly GCA_023399355.1. Taxonomy (GTDB): domain Bacteria; phylum Bacillota; class Clostridia; order Acetivibrionales; family DTU013; genus UBA1305. The sequence continues at coordinate 4,977 of JAEWQC010000353.1, forward strand.
TGAAGAATTTGAACATAGAAGTCCATTATGGCATGGAGGGGTTGAAAACAGCGGCTTCCATAACGGCTGCCGATACCGTGGTCACTTCGATAGTCGGTGTGGCAGGCCTGATACCAACAATAGAAGCGATACGACACGGCAAGAATATTGCACTTGCAAATAAGGAGACTCTTGTGACCGCAGGGTCCATTGTCATGTCCGAGGCTGCTGAACACGGTGTTTCGATATTTCCTGTGGACAGTGAGCATGCTGCCATTTATCAGTGCCTGGCCGCAAACAGGAGGCAGGATGTGGACAGGCTCATACTTACGGCTTCAGGCGGCCCGTTCAGGGCAAAATCGGCGGAGGAGCTTGAAAAAGTAACGGTTGCCCAGGCTTTAAAGCACCCGAACTGGAATATGGGCAGCAAGATCACGATCGATTCCGCAACGCTCATGAACAAGGGCCTGGAAGTGATTGAAGCACGCTGGCTTTTTGACTTCACGCCGGACAGGATCAAGGTGGTCGTACATCCGCAAAGTATTATCCATTCGATGGTAGAATATGCGGACGGGTCCATTATCGCACAGCTCGGCTCGCCAGACATGCGCATTCCCATACAGCTTGCCCTGACATGGCCTGAACGGTCTGCAAACAGTTTCTCCAGGCTGGATCTCTTGAAATGCGGCAGCCTGACTTTTGAAGAACCTGATCCGGAGCGCTTTCCCTGTCTTGGATTGGCTTTTGAGGCTTTGAAGGCAGGCGGGACGATGCCGGTGGTGATGAACGGCGCAAATGAAGCGGCAGTTGATCTGTTCCTGAATGAAAAAATAGGGTTCTGTGA
>JAEWQC010000361.1 GCA_023399355.1 Bacillota bacterium
TTGCCTGCTTTTTATTTTCTTGCTTCTGGTTTGCCTGCTTTTTATTTGCCTGCTTCTGGTATGCCTGCTTTTTATGTGCCTGCTTCTGGTATGCCTGCTTTTAATGAGCCTGCTTCTGGTCTGCCTGCTTTTAATGCGCCTGCTTCTGGCGTACTTGTTTCCGTTACGCCTGCTTCTGGCGTACTCACTTTTAATGCACCTGCTTTTTGTGTGCTTCGGGGTCTCCTCAACGGTTTCCCTTCCGTTTTGTCTGCAGCATCTCCTGATTCGTTGTTAACCTTCTCCATTTCATACACCTCCTGATAAATTGTGAACACAACTTTTATTATTGACTATTCTATATAAATCTGTCTTTTGAAAACTTTCCTGAAACTTGAGGCAACACTTAATGCATCCTTTATTTCCATTGTGGGGGCTTCCTTTGCATCCACTTTAATCTCAATGGAATCCTTCTCATATTTAAGCTGCAGATTAAATATGTTACCGTTCTGACGCCGGTCAAAACTTTCTGCTATCCGCAGCAGAACTCCAAGTTTTTGTACGGTTAGAATCTCTTCATTACTTAACAATGCCCGATAAGGAACTGCGATTTTCGCCTCATCCTTCCGGTGCAGTAATGCTACCTCAGCCGCCATGATAAGCTCTTTGTGCGTTAAGCCGTTCAAACGGCTGTTGAGTATCATGTAAAATGAATGTTTATGATGATCATAATAGCTTATGCCAATACCGCAGTCATGGAGCAGTGCTGCAGTTTTCAAGGCATTCCTGCATTGATGATCCTCCGGAAATTCAAGCCGTAATTGGTCATATAGCTGATATGCCATTTTCCATACCTGCCGGGCATGTGTTTGATTTACTTCATAATTTCTCATGATGTTCTGAAGGGAAGAATCCAGAACATCTTCCACAGGCTGCCTGCTTTGACGCAGGTGTTCGTAAAGAAGACCCTCTCTGAGCCCCGATCCGCTGATAATAATTTCATGTATTCCTGTGATTTCCAATATGACAGCTATTTCCGATATTGCACCCGGTAAAATATCAGCCCGGTCTTTGGAAAGTCCCTTGATTTCTTTTCGTTCTTCGGAAGAAAGCTCGCTCACCATATGGTATATATTTTGCAAAGAGCTGTCGGATAAAGAGTAGTTATGTGTAATATCCAGGGGATATTTCTGAAGCTTTCTGTCAATTTTGCCTATGTTTCGGAAGGACCCTCCGATTCCGATCAAAGGCTGTCCGCCTTGAATCCATTTAATTTTATTGAAGTGATTCAATAAAAAATGATGTAATTCTTTCTTTGTCTGTTCATGAACCGCATGCTCAAGATGAAACATCTGTGATAAGGAAATTGCTCCAAATGGAAGGCTGATCGAATTCTTGATTTCCCGTCCACTGACAAGAATCAATTCCGTACTGCTTCCGCCGATATCCATAATCAAACCATCCGAAAGATTGAGTGTATTGACTATTCCAAAATAATCATAGTAGGCTTCTTCCAAGCCGGTAATAATGCGGATTTCCATATTGAGCTGATTTCTGACCTGCTCGATGAATTTGGCTTGATTGGATGCCCGTCGTACTGCTTCTGTAGCCACACAGATCATTTCCTGCACCTCAAGAGCTTCGCATAGGTTCTGAAAGGCCCTCAACGTATTTATGGCCGATTCCATTTTCGCTTTGCTTATTGTATTCGAGCCATTGGTCTTCTCACCAAGACGTACACTGTCTCCTAATTCATCAATAACGCTATAGGAGCCATCTGTCCGGATCTGTATGATAGCCAGGCGTATAGAGTTTGAGCCGATATCTATGATCCCTAATTTTCGCATTTGTGATCTCCTGTTGTCTTGAATTCAAATCTGTTTTAAACTGTTTCCGAATGCATGCGCGGGCAGTTGACAGAGTCAATGACCACCCCCCCGATTATGATGTTAAGCTTAGTATTCCATAATGATTCCTAAAATCCTGCTGTAAATGGAGTACTTCAATTGTTATATTTTCGTTAACAACTTGCCGGGAAGTGCGAATTTAGCTATACTCGAATTGTAGATAATGCTGTCATACCATGTAAAGCAGAGGTTTATAATGAAAAACATCATCGAAAAACACCATATTATGGCTGCAATTGATATAGGCTCCTACAGCATTAAAATGAAGATCGCCGACGTGGATTCGACCGGAAGCATCCTGTCATTGGAAACCCCAAGGAAATTTATCAATCTTGGGAAAGATACCTTCATCACAGGGAAAATCAACCATGAACATCTTGAAGAGATTTGCAGCATTTTAAAAAATTTTAAAAAACTGATGAACGAATATGATGCCGACAAATACAGGATCGTTGCTACCAGCGCATTGCGTGAAGCTGTCAATTGCGATTATGTACTCGATTATGTATATCAGAGAACCGGATTGAAAATAGAGGTGATCAGCGAGTCTGAAGAAAGATTCTATACTTATGGTTCAATCATTGATAATCTTAAGGATTTCCATAAGCTGAAGCAGGAGGGTGTCTTGATTACGGATGTAGGGTCAGGTGGTGTGGAAATAACTCTTTTTCATCAGGGACAGCTGATATTCACTCAATATGTCAGAATGGGGGCATTGAGATTAAAAGAGGTTCTGAGTAAACTTGAAAGGAGAACCCTTAATTTTCCCAATTTGATTGGGGAATATATTGAAAGTGAAATAGACACCCTGAAAACGCAGCTATTACAGCACCCTATCCATAATTTTCTTGTAATCGGGTCTGAAATTCATGTCATGCATGATATTCTTGCCAGCGGCAAAAAGGATTACAATCGCACCTATATGGGCAGAGAACCCTTCTATAAATTCTTTCACAAAGTAATAGGCAAATCACAGCAGCAGATTACAGGGGAATACCTGTTGAATTCAGAAAGTGTCGAAACCCTTGTGCCGGCCATGCTGATGTATGAAAAATTCCTATCCTTCACAGATACGGACAAGATATTTACACCCTCTGTATCTTTGTGCGATGGTTTGGTAAGGTATATGGCGGATGCAAAATTCGATCTTGAAAATATGGTTTTCTCGCAAAAAGATATTATTATATCCGTGAGAAGGCTTGGCGAAAAATATTCCTATGACAAAAAGCACGCTGAGCAGGTGGAAAAGGTAGCTCTGCTTCTATTTGACAATTCCAGAAGACTCCATGGATATTCGGACAAGGAAAGATTGTTTTTACAGATTGCCGCCATTGCCCACGATATTGGTAAGTTTATTAATATAAAAGAACACAATGTGTTATCCCATAATATCCTCCTGAATTCAGACATCCTTGGTCTTTCAAAAAATGATTTGCTTATCATTGCAAATACAATCAGATACCATGCGGTCAATATGCCGAAAATGGATGATTTAAACTATAAGTCTCTTGATTATGCCAGCCGCATCATGGTTTCGAAGCTCGCAGCCTTTCTGAAAATTGCGGATGCACTGGATAGAAGCCACAAGCAGAAGCTTTCAGATATAAAAATCATATTGGGGGACCAGTCTTTGAGCATCAAAGCTGAAACCAACCGGGATTCACTCCTTGAAGAGTGGGAATTTGAAAACAAAAGTAATTTATTCAAGGAAGTCTACGGTATAACGCCCACCCTGATAATAAAAAGAAAATAGCCGGAGGGATCAGGATGAAAAAAAGTGCCAATGGCAACAAATTCTATATAAACAGGGAAATGAGCTGGCTTGAGTTCAACAGGAGAGTGCTTGAAGAGGCTCAGGATAATTCAAACCCTCTGCTCGAAAGATTGAAGTTTCTTTCGATTGTAAGTTCAAACCTGGACGAATTCTTCATGATCAGAGTCGGATCTCTGAAGGACCAGATCAATGCAGGCTTTGACAAACCGGATCCTTCTGGGATGACCCCCATGGAGCAGGTGCAGAGTATCTTTAAAATCGTTGCTTCCATCATCAGGGACCAGTATAATTGCCTGAGTTATTCACTTTTGCCTTCATTAAAAAGCGAGGGCATCAATATCATCAACAGTGACGCCTTGACTTCTATTCAGCTCAACACCCTCAATGAGTATTTTGAGAATGAAGTCTATCC
>JAEWQC010000006.1 GCA_023399355.1 Bacillota bacterium
GTTCCGCAAGCTGGCTTTTTACAAAACTTATATAATAAGGGCCTTGTTCCGTCATCTCGTGAAAAATTTTTCTGAAGCAAAGTTCTATTTCTTTTAGTACTGATTCATGCAAACCTATTTTTTCCATGGTTATACGGTTTACAAACGGATATTTGAAATGGATGCTTTTAGGCAATTTAATGATGGCATCTGTCAGTTCAGGACGGTAAACAATGACCAGTACGGTTGAATTTCCGTTACTTTTATAATAGTGAATATCGCCGCTGGTGCATATCGCAATATCACCTTTTTCAAGAATCCGGCATTCTGAATTAATACCCATTGTAAGAGTACCGTCATATACATAAGCCAATTCGATTTCCGTATGCCAATGGGCAAGAAAGTTAAAATTAGTAAATAATACGGCGCTCACCGGAAAATTTGTTGCATATTCCCTGTTTTCATGAAAAAGCATTTGAGGACGCTCCTATATATTACTTTATGTAGACTAATTATATATTACACAACAAAAAATGTCTATGTTGCAGTAAAAAGTGACAAGCGTTCCACAGCCCAATTAATTATTATAAAGTAATAGCAATAAAATCAAATGAATGCCTGTATAAAAAAGAAGAAAATATTATTAGAATGGAGGGGTAAAATAATGAAATTTGGTTGCAGTCTTGAAATGATCAATATGCGTACGAGCGGGCCCAACTTTATAATAAAGCAATCGAAATCCTACTGGGTTGAGATGTTCAAGCTGGTTGCCGCTGCGGGATTCAAAGGGATTGAGCTGCCGTACAACCCGTTTTCGAGCGATCCGATGGCTTTTGAAATTGGCAGGTGCGGTGTTCCGATAAGCGCTTTTGCTGTAAATGCAAAATACGGCTCACCAAAGGAGTTTATTAAATTTTTAAATGAAGTAGGAATAGAAGAAGTAACAGGTGTTCATATCAATGCAAATGATGTTATGCTTGAAATTTTGGCATCGGGACAGGACATGTCCTCCTATTTTGGCCTGTTTGAAAAAATGGGGATGGAAGCACTTGACTTTCTTGTGTCTTTGGGAAGCAGGGGACTGATCGTATCTCCGACGCCTGAGATCGGTTGGTTGAAAAAGATGGTTAAGGACGATCTCAACGATGAATTTACTGCTAAAACTGTTGAGTTGATGAAGAATTTCGTTGCGGAGGGTAAGAAGAAAGGCATCCGGGTCGCAATAAAAAATGAATACTGGAGTCTGATGAGAGGAAAAGCAATAGCCGATCTTTTGAAGCAGGTAGATGGCGCGATGTTCAGTCCGGATCTTGCTCACATGCAGATAACCGGTGATCCTCTGACAATAGTGGTAAATGCGCATAAGCACCAGATCGCCTATCTTAGGTTCAGTGATACCGACTTTACGGATGAAGTGGGCAATTATAAAAAAATTAATGCCGAAATTCCGGTTGAAGGAAGGCAGAAGATATTCTGCGATCTGGGGGAGGGAAAGGTCGATCTTCTCGGAGTCGCAAAGGTGCTGAAGGATAACGGCTATGACGGCTGGGTAATATGCGAGTCAAAAAAAACCTTGAACATATACAGGGCATTGTTGAAAATGCGCTGGTTCATCGACCATGAGATTGTGGAAAAGTTAGGAGGCTGCTGACAGTGACAAATTTAAAATATTCCTACCAAACGAATATGTGGGGGCTGATGGTTCAGTATCCCAAGCTGAATAACTGGAATGAATGGTACCAAAAAGATAACAGCAATGCGGTGTATTACCTGGATTGGGATCAGATACTGAAATATCATGTAGGTGCGGGTTTTAAAGGAATTGAATTAATGTTCCATATGGAACCGTATATCGACCAGTTCTTCGGACCTGCCAAAAACTTTACCGAATTTGCAAAAGAAAGAGGAATTGAAGAGGTAACCGGTACGTTTACCATTGCCTTCAATTCACAGGACAGTTTACAAAGGGAGAGCGCATTGAAAGCTCTTGAAGGAATCATCAGGTTCACTGCAAATTTAGGCGGCACCAGGGTCAACATCATGCCGGCAGGTGGATACTACGGGCTGGGACCTCTTTCAAAGGAGCAGGTAACGTCTGCGGCAGGCTTCATGAACGAATTCGGAAAACGCTGCTCGGAAAAGGGGATAATACCCTGTGTACATACAGAGTTCTGGGGCGCTATCAATAAAAATGAACTGAAGAGCTATATCGAGCAGCTGGACCAGAGGTATGTGGGATTTTGTCTGGATACGGCGCAGGTTTTGATCATGGGCTTCGATCCGGTAATATTTTATGACGATTATCATGAATTTGTAAAATACTTCCACCTAAAAGACACTACATTTGCCTATGCGCCTGATGAATTAAGGCTGAAAGCCGGTGCGGAATTTCAGGACGAAGGGGACCGCTGGTTCTGGGAACTGGGTTCAGGGAAGGTCGATTTCGCAGGGCTGTGGAAGCTTTTGAAGAAATACCAGTACAAAGGCTGGATCGGATTGGAAACGGATGGAACACCGGATCCGATGGCAACCATGCTGCTGTCCAAATATTATATCAATCATGTACTGTCCCCTATTTATGAGTAAAATCTACTTGTCATGAGTGAATCTCAATAAAAAATTATAAGCGGAGGAAAATCAAATGGATACTCAATTCAAAAAGTTCCTGCAAATAGGAATCATTGTGGAAGATGTCGAAGCAACTGCGAAGAAATATGAAAAGGAATATGGCATCGGTCCATGGAACATCATCGAATTCGGACCGAAAATGTTTCCGAAAATGCTTGTTAATGGCACCCCTGGCATGCTTGAAATGAAGAACGCTTTTTGCCAGATCTACGGTTTCGAACTCGAACTGATCCAGCCTGTTTCAGAGAGCCCCTACTCCAAATGGCTTGAAGAACACGGCCCTGGGCTGCATCATATCGCCGTTATCACAAGGGATGGCTTCAAGGATGTTATTGCCGAACACGAAAAGCTTACGGGCAAAAAGCCATGGATCTGGTGCAAGGAAGACAACGGTAAGGATGGCGAAGGGATGGAATTTGCATATCTCGACCTGATTAAGGAGCTTGGTTTGTTCGTTGAAATTTATAATGAAGATAAAAAAGGCGGCCTTGAGGCCTGATCAGAGCGAGTTCCAATTCTCGCCTGCAATTTAGCCGAGGTGATTTTCAAACCTGCTTATGAGAGCCAATCAGGGTAATCATAAGCAGGTTGATATTTATTTGAAGGCCCAAGGTGTTGATCCAGTCAAAAAGGAGGTATAATGGGAAATGGAGCTTACATGGCAGCAAAAATGCGAACAAAATTGGGATACCCAGCAAATTCGAAATCTTATGGGAAAATATGAATATTACCATACGGCGCATATGCATACAAAAACGGCAGAGCTTTTTGCACTTAAAACAAATGGTGTATTAGTGGATAACAGCAGTTTGGGTGTATTCAAAGGAGAAGAGGGAATCAGGAATTTCTTCGTGCGCTTTCACCAGACGCTGGATGGGGATAAAAAAGGTGTGCTTTGTATACACACTCTTACAACGGAAGTGATTGAGGTGGCCAGAGACGGCAAGACTGCAAAAGGCCTCTGGTTCTCACCGGGGTTGGAAACGAGATCCTCAATGAAGACGGGAAAATTGGAAGCCTACTGGGTTTGGGGGAAATATGCGGTTGACTTTATCAAGGAAGATGGAGAATGGAAGTTCTGGCATTTCCATATTACAGACAATATCCATTGTGATTATGACCGTTCCTGGGTCGATGCAGGAAAAGAAAAGGAAGATGTCCTGTCAAACCCCAATATTCCAAAGCCGGATGGACCTTCAAAATATCACGGAACCGCTTATACTGCAGAATTGGTCGAAAAACTGGTGCCACCGGTTCCCGAACCTTATGATTCTTATACCGGGGAATGATTTTTAGATAGTGGTTATTGCCGGTATAAAATATGACCATATTAGTGAAAGAAGTGGCAAGAACATCTACATTTATCATTTTAAAATAAGAACTAAACAGATGAAAATAATTAATACAGTACTGCAACTGTTTTCGAGCAAACGCAATATGCTGAAAAAGATTTGAGGAGGTATCATTATGGGAAGGTTAGTTACTTTATTTACAGGGCAATGGGCTGATCTGGATTTCGAGATAATGTGCCGGAAAGCACAGAAAATGGGATATGAAGGACTTGAAATCGCTTGCTGGGGAAATCATCTGGATCCTGAGAAGGCTGCTAAAGATGACTCATATATCCAATATATCCTTAACATACTCAAAAAATACAACCTAAAGTGCGCAGCTATCGGTACGCACATTATCGGACAGTGTGTGGGCGATTATAACGACCCAAGATTGAATAATTTTGCGCCCAGGGCTATATGGGACAAGCCGGATGAAATCAGGGCATGGGCGACCCAGCAGATGAAGTATTCCGCCATCGCAGCGAAAAAACTCGGCGCCGAGGTAGTAACAGGCTTTACCGGATCTCCCATATGGAAGTACTTGTACTCCTTCCCGCAGACATCGGAAGAAATGGTTGAAGCAGGATTTGACGAAACAGTCCGTCTGTGGACACCCATATTGGATGTATTTAAAGAAAACGGGATTAAGTTTGCGCTGGAGGTTCATCCAGGAGAAATTGCATTTGACTATTATACAACGGAAAAACTGCTTGCGAAATTCGCACACAGGGACGAATTCGGTCTTAATTTCGATCCGAGCCACTTGATCTGGCAGGGAATTACTCCGCATGTATTCCTGAAAGATTTTATAAAAAAGGTATATCATGTACATATGAAAGATGCGGCTGTCACCCTTGACGGGAAATCGGGTTTGTTGTGCTCGCACATTGATTTCGGAGATTTGAAAAGAGGCTGGAATTTCAGATCTCTCGGGCATGGCGATGTTAAATTCGAGGAAATTATTCGAATACTGAATGCCTTTAACTACCAGGGCCCTCTGTCCGTCGAATGGGAAGACAGCGGAATGGAAAGGGAATATGGAGCTGCCGAAGCGGCGGTATTTGTCAAGAAAGTCGATTTTGCGGCATCAAATTTAAAGTTTGATGATGCCATTAAAGCTTAGCAGGGAGGATTCTATTATGGAAAGAAAAAAACTGCTTTATGGTATGGTCGGCGGGGATTTGCATGCATTCATCGGCGGGGTTCACCGCGCCGCCATCAGTTTTGAGGGGAAAGCTTTCCTTGCAGCCGGATGTTTTACTCCGAATCAGAAAGCAAACAAGGAATGCGGAGAATTTTATCAGTTGGATAATGACAGGATTTATGTTGATTATATGGAAATGGCAGAGAAAGAAAGTAAAAGAAGAGACAAAATAGATTTTGTTACCATAGCTTCGCCTAACTTTTTGCATTACCAGGTGGCAAAAGAATTTCTTTCAAAAGGAATCAACGTTGTTTGTGAAAAACCACTGTGCTTCGATATAGAACAGGCTGAAGAACTGGAGAAACTCTCCAGGGATAAAGGATTGTTGTTTGCCGTTAATTACAGCTATTCCGGATATCCTATGGTAAAGCAGGCGAAAAAGCTTATCAAGGACGGAGTCATTGGCAATATAATAAATGTAAATGCCGAATATCTCCAGGAATGGCTCATCGATGATATAGGGGCGGGAGATTTAAGCACAACCAAATTGTCGGTTTGGAGAAAAGATCCTGAAGTAGCCGGAATTTCAAATTGTGCTGGTGATATCGGAACACATATTGAGCATACTGTCGGCTATATGACCGGGCTAAAGCTGAAAAAGGTTGCTGCAAAACTGGATTACTACGGCCAACCTCTGGATTTAAATGCAAATATGCTTGTTGAACTGGAAAATGGCGTACACGGAGTATACTGTTCTTCACAGGTGTGCGTCGGACATGCAAATGGTCTGGTCGCGAGAATATTTGGTACAAAGGGTGCCATTGAGTGGGCGCAGGAGGATCCGAACTATTTAAAAGTGACATTAAAGGGCCAGCCCATGCAGATCTATAACAGGGGTATGGGATATATCACGGGCAGGGCTGCCGGACTGAACAGAATTCCGAGCGGACACCCGGAAGGATTGTATGAAGCATTTGCAAATATTTATAAGACGTATATCAGTGCTCTTTTGAAAAAGATTAACGGAGAAAAACTGACGGAGGATGATCTGGATTTTCCGTCGGTATCCGAAGGCGTGGAAGGTGTTCGGTTTATCCATGCGGTTGTGGAAAGCAATAAGGCGGGAGCAGCCTGGGTCGAATTATAAAAATGTGAATTCCAATGGCAGACAAGGCGGTTATGATAATTGACCGCCTTGTTTTGAGTATAGTTCCAGGGAAAGGCAGTTAACGTTACAATAAATAATATTTTGCAACCCGGATAGTATATCAATTTCAATCATATGCAGAGGTAAAAAGCATGAGAAAAGTTAAAATCGGCATTGTTGGATGCGGAGTTATCAGTAATACCTATCTCACAAATATAACAGACATGTACAAGATGCTTGAAATCGCAGCTGTTGCGGATATGTTCCCCGCAAAGGCGAAAGAAGCCGCTGAAAAATATGGAATACCAAAGGCTTGTACAGTAGAAGAACTACTGGCGGATAAAGAAATTGAAATTGTAGTAAATCTTACTATTCCGTCCGCTCATACGGAAGTGAATATGAAAGCTCTGGAAGCCGGTAAGAACGTGTACTGCGAAAAGCCGCTTGCTCTGAATACGGAAGATGCGAAAAAGATACTGGAAGTTGCGAAGAAAAAAGGTCTACTGGTTGGATGTGCACCAGATACATTCCTTGGAGCCGGACTTCAGACCTGCAGAAAGGTACTTGACGATGGATGGATCGGAAAGCCTGTAGCAGTGACTGCAAACATGATCTGTCATGGACATGAGTCCTGGCATCCCGCTCCGGAGTTTTATTACAAGCAGGGAGCAGGGCCGATGATGGATATGGGACCCTACTATATTACTGCCTTGGTATCCTTATTAGGACCTATAAGCAAAACGAACTGTTTCGGAAAGAAAACCTTTGATCAAAGAACAATAACCAGTACTTCTCCGTTTAAGGGTAAAACAATCGATGTCGAAGTACTGACCCACTATTCGGGACTAATGGAATTTGCAAATGGAGTTGTTGCCAATATCAATATGAGCTTTGACGTATGGCATTCCAATTTGCCCTGCATAGAAATATACGGAACGGCAGGTACCCTTATCGTTCCTGATCCTAATATGTTCGGAGGCCCCGTCAAGGTACTCAGGGGAGAGAATATGATAGACAGCGTTGAAGGCCTTAGCACTAGTGAAGCAGTCGTTAAGATTCATTCGCCTGAAATGCTCAATTTTATGAAAGAAGTACCGCTGATATACCATTACACAACAATGAACATGCGTGGACTCGGTGTGCTTGACATGGCATATGCACTTATTGAGGGCCGTGAACACAGGGCGAACGGCGAACTGATGTATCACGTCACGGAGGTATTGACCAGTTTTGACAAATCAGTTGAGGAAGACAGGACATACCGGATGACAAGCACCTGCGAAAGGCCTGCGCCGATACCACTTGGCCTCGGAGCCGGGGAACTGGACTAAACTATTATTGGTGCGGTTTCAAATGACTGATTAACGGCAAAGTCCTTGCAGTATTATCCTTCCGCTACGGCAAAGGCTACCGCGAAGCTTTCTTCATAAGAGAGGGAAAGGTGAATCCGCCTTATCCCTTTCTTTTCAGCTTCAGTCGAAACAGCGTTATGAAGCCTTACATGGGGAGCGCCTGATTCGTCGGACAGAATTTCGATATCACACAGGCGCAGACTGCCGTCATTGCTGGCAAGTGTTTTGAATACCGCTTCCTTTCCAGCAAAGCGGGTGGCATAATAAAAAAGGGGCTTCGGACGTTTTTCTGCTTCTTGTCGCTCTGACCTGGTATAAACTTTCTGCAAAAAACATTCTCTGCCCGTTTCTAAAATACTTATCAGCCGTTCTATTGACAGGATGTCGGTTCCGATCCCAATGATCATGAATGCTGCTCCTTTATTCTCCGCCCATTTGGCTTGGCTTTTGTCAATTCCCTTTCATAGCTTTTTCGAAGTACCGCTCCCTCACGCATGATGTTAGCGATGATTGCCAATTGCTCGGGCGATAAATCGCTGCCGTTCTCCAACCAGTAGCGTACGAGCGCAATTGTTGCCGATGCCATGTATTCGGCAATATACTTGCGCAGGTTGTCATTTGGCATATTGTCGCTGTCCATCATGGAGTTGATATCTTTTTTCAGTTTCTGGCGGATGCGATATTCAAAAGCAGGGTCGCCGTGAGGCCCCATCACGGCTGTAAGATAATTTGCATTTTCCATACAGAAGGCAAACCATCTGGAGGTGCTCATGTAGGGAGAACTGTCGTCGGCCAATAACTTATGCCGGTTATAGGTTTCAAAATAGGTGCTGAGACCTTCTTCCAATTCGTTTTCTATGCTCTCAAGCAAATCGTAGATACTTTGAAAATAAAAATAAAAGGTACTCCGGGTTACACCGGCATTCTCACAAACTTTCCTGACCGTAATATTGGAGAGATTAGATTTTTTATATAACGTAATAAAGGCATCTTTAATCGCCGTACGGGTCTTGTCGGCTTTGCCGGTGATGATTTTATCTGCCAAGGCGTAAACCTCCGTTTGCAGTGCTGATATTTATTTTACACAATTCAATCCATAAATTTTCGTACAAAATGCAATGAATTGTTCTGTAAATTCATCATTTACTTCAATATTATTATAATTGATAAAACAATATTTTTCACTTGTTTCAGTAATTATATTTAAATATGCAGGGATATCAAGAAAATCTGAAAGGTGTGTCGTACATGGAACTGAGAGAGAAAATCGTCGAAATGATAATAGGAAAGGCAGCGGCATTGCAGAAAGTGGATCCATCTACCTTGAATGAACAAACTGATTTAGCCAGGGATTTAAGTATGAAATCGGGAAATCTTGTTTTAATCATTGGTGCTATTGAAGATGAATATGACTGTAACATCGATTTTATGGCTTTCCGAAAGAAAGCTACCATAGGTGCGGCTGCAGAATATGTCGCGGAACTGATTGAAGGTTGATTGTTTTTTTACTAATGGGGATTGGAGAGAGGTTATGTCTAACTTAAAGAAAAAAATAAAAAAAGTAAAATATGGAGAGCAGGAACTGGAGGTAATCTATACCGAAATGATCCATCCTGCTACCGAGGATGAGCTGGCAGAAATGGATCCGGATACACGTATGGATTACAAATTTCTTTCACCGTTCAATCAGCGGACTTATATTCCGGAGGAAGGCATTATCTGTGATCAGGATGTGGCTGTTAAAATGCGCGACGGTATTACTATTTATGCGGACATTTACCGCCCGACAGGGGTAACGAATCTTCCGGTCATCATATCATGGAGTTTTTACGGAAAACGCCCCTTTGACAGCCAGGACGACTGGAAGATCATGGGCGTTCCTCCACAAACGGTTTCCAACATGGCAAAATTTGAATCCGCCGATCCGGGCTATTGGTGCAGGCATGGATATGCGGTGGCCAACGTGGACCCGCGCGGTATCGGACATTCCGAAGGGGATTTTGCCCAGTTTGGTACTCAGGACGGAAAAGACGGATATGATTTTATTGAATGGATTGCGGCTCAGCATTGGTGCAATGGCAGGGTGGGACTTTCGGGTAACAGCTGTGTTGCTATGACTCAATGGCGCATTGCCGCTCAAAAACCGCCGCACCTAAGCTGTATAGCGCCTTGGGAGGGAACAAGCGATCTATACCGTGAAAGCCTGTATGAAGGAGGGATCCCCGCAAAGGAATTCGTCCGTCTGGTTTTACGTGATGCCATAGGCACGAATTACATAGATAATACTGCTTTTAATGCGGATAAATACCCATACCTTGACAGCCCTTACTGGCAGGATAAAATACCGGAGTTCAGTGAAATCCGCATTCCGGTTTATGCAACCGCCTGTTGGAATCATTTTCATCTGCGCGGTTCCATAAACGCCTTCAGGAAGATCCGTTCCTCAAAGAAGTGGCTCCGTTGCCACAGGGAATTTGAATGGCCCGATGCATACTGCAACAAGTATTTGACCGACCTGAACAAATTCTTTGACCGCTATCTGAAACTTGAACGCAACGGCTGGGAACTGACGCCGAAGATCCGTATCGAGGTACAGGATGCCTTTGATTGCGATTATCAGACAGACCGACAGGAGAATGAATTCCCCCTGAAGCGCACCCAATACCGGAAATTGTACCTGGATGCCGCAAATGGCGCCATGCATGCCAAACCGGTTGAAACAGAAAGCAAAATCAGCTATGACAGCGAAAAGGAAGAAGTTACCTTTGATTACCGGTTTGAGGAAGAAACCGAGATAACAGGATTTCTAAAACTGCGCATGTGGGTGGAAGCCGACGGATACGACGATATGGATCTTTTTATTAATGTACAAAAATTAAGCACCAAAGGGGACTGGCTGCCTGTGAACGTTCTGGGCGAACCGCATCCGGGCGCATGGGGTAAAATGCGTGTTTCCCGGCGAAAGCTGGATGAAAAGCTGTCAACGGACTACCAGCCGGTTCAGGCACATACCTGTGATGAAAAGCTGAAAAAAGGCGAGATCGTACCGGTGGATATAGAAATATGGCCGACCAGCCGTATCTGGCACAAAGGACAGCAGATTCGTGTACAGGTTGCAGGCCGTTATATCCGCGAAGATTGGTTTGAGCCGCTTGTTTGGGATACTGACAATCATGGCAGGCATATTATCCATGCCGGCGGTAAATACGATTCCTTCCTGCAGATCCCGTTAATCGCGCCGAAATATGCAGACGGGGACTATATTTACCGGTAACCGGATCTGTAAAGCTTTTTATTGTGAGGAGCTAATACTATGGAATATAACTTTATTGAAGAGCTGCAAAAAAAAGTACAGGCAAATCCCCCCAGTATCGTTTTTCCTGAATCTGAGGAAGAAAAGATCCTTCAGGTGGTTCGGATGGTAAAGGACCGTAATATTGCGATTCCTGTCCTTCTGGGAAACAAAGAAGAAATATGCGCCCATGCTGCGCAGATGGGTATAAGCCTTGAGGGGATCGAATTTGTGAATCCTGCGGACCCCGGAAGATTGGAACGCTATGCAAGGCTTTTCAGGGAGATGAATCCCGAATTCAGTGAAAAAATGATTGGACGCATGCTGCGAAGTCCTTTGAATTTTGCCGCCATGATGGTCAAATTTGACGATGCCGACACATTTATTGCCGGTCTCGCACATACTACGGGAGATGTTGTCCTGGCAAGCCAGACGATCATCGGGATGATGGAAGGCATTAAAACCGTATCCAGCATAGGTATTCTTTCAGTGCCGGGATTTAAGGGCCCGCAGGGAAACCTGATGGTCATCGGCGATTGTGCCGTATGCCCGAATCCTGATGCAAACGAGCTGGCGGATATTGCGATTGCTTCTGCGGACACTGTAAAGAACCTGCTGGAATGGGAGCCCCGTGTAGCGATGCTTTCTTTTTCAACAAAAGGCAGCGGTGAGCATGAGATCGTGCAGAAAGTGATCGATTCAGTGGGTATTGCAAGGCAGCGCTGCCCCGTTTTGAAAATCGACGGCGAATTCCAGCTGGATTCCGCCATTGTCCCTGAAGTGGCCGACAGGAAGGTAAAAATGGAAAGCGAGGTTGCAGGCAAGGCGAACATTCTGATATTCCCGGACCTGAATGCCGGGAATATCGGCGTCAAGCTGGTACAGAGATTCGCAGGCTGTTCTGCCTACGGTCCTCTGCTTCAGGGCTTCGCGAAGCCTGTAAGCGACATGTCCAGGGGGGCCCCGCTGGATGAAATGCTGGGCGGAATCACAATGCTGGCTGTCCGCGCAATGAAAAATAAATAGGGGGATGCTGGTACTATGGAAAAGGTATATAAAATATTTGCAATAAACCCTGGCTCTACCTCCACTAAAATTGCCATGTTCGAAAATGACAGGGTTACGTTTTCCCAAAATGTTTCACATGATGCGGAAAAGTTGAAGGAATTTGCAGATGTCAGCGACCAGCTGCCATACCGTAGGGAAACCATTCTGAAAATTCTGGGTGAAAACGGGATTTCACTGGAGGGCACCGATGCTTTTGCAGGACGAGGAGGAGGGCTGGTGGCGCTTACCGGCGGTACCTATCCGGTCAATGATATCCTGCTGCATCATGCCAAAGCAGGTTTTACCGTCAGGCACCCGGCAATGCTTGGCGCACAGCTGGCACATGATTTTGCCGCAGCATACGGAAGCCGGGCTTTTGTCGTCAATCCGCCCGACGTCGATGAATTTATCGATGTCGCCCGCGTCACCGGACTTGCCGGTATCTACAGGGAAAGCCGCATCCATGCGTTGAACCAGAAAGAGGTGGGAATCCGTTATGCCGCCTCCATCGGAAAAAAGTACGGAGAAGTCAATCTGATCATCGTCCATATCGGCGGCGGAGTATCTGTTACTGCCCACCGGATGGGTTCTATGATTGATTCTAATGATATCGTAAACGGAGATGGGCCGATGGCGCCAACGCGCTGCGGAGCGATGCCGGTGCGCGACATCGTGAAGATGTGCTTCAGCGGTAAATATACCGAAAAGGATATGTATGACAAGGTCACCAAAGCGGGGGGGTTCGTAGATCATCTGGGAACTGCCGATTGCAGGGAGATCAATGCCCGCATTGAGGGTGGAGATAAACATGCCAAACTGGTTTATGATACATTTATCTATCAGATTTGCAAATATATAGGTTCCATGGCAGTCAGCCTTCATGGCCAAGTAAACGCAATCATACTCACCGGAGGAATTGCCAGAGATAAATATCTAGTCGACGGAATCAGGGAGGCAGCGTGTTTTATTGCTCCAATCAAGGTAATGGCGGGAGAATTCGAAATGGAAGCGCTTGCGGCAGGGGCCATGCGGGTAATGAAAGGCGAAGAGGAACCGAAAAACTATACGGGTGAACCTGTATGGAGCGCGTTTGATTTCTAAACCGGGAATAACCTTTTGCCGATTCATGAATTGGCTGAAATGGCAGCAGTACCTATTAGAGCTTGATTTCAAAAAGAAATAAGGTAAATTTTTCCGAGTATCTGATTAACAAAAGGGTGGAAACAACTGCATATGACTGCAATGTAAAACACGCAGAAAAGAATCTGGAGCGAGTGAGGCAAATAGCCAAAACAAAGAGTTTAATCGGCTAAAGATTAAAAAGTAAGGGGTGCGAAATTTTCTTTGAAAAAGATATCACTGACGATTGACAGTAAAATAATAGAAGCAGACGAGGGTATGACTATATTGGAGGCTGCGCTTGCCGCTGATATGTATATCCCCCATCTTTGCCACCATCCGGATCTCCGCGATGTCGGCGAATGCAAAATGTGCGTGGTTGAAATTGAAAAGAAGGATGGCGTATTTACCTCCTGTACGACGCCTGTTGAAGATGGCATGGTAATACAGACCAGGACGAACAGGCTGAAGCAAATAAGAAACCTTTCGATGGAACTCATTCTTGCATCACATCCCTCGGAATGTACGGAATGTCCGAAATATCTTAAATGCGAGCTTCAGAATCTCATTCAGTACCTTGGAGTCAGCGACGCCAGATTGAGAAAACTTCAGAAAAACTATAGCATTGTAACGGAGAATCCATTATTCGTAAGGGATATGAAAAGATGCATCCTTTGCGGAAGATGCGTCAGAGCCTGCCAGGAATTAAGAGGCTGCAACGTGCTGCAATATAAGCGGGATAATGAGAAAACCTATATCGGGAGCGAACACGGCGGCCTTCTTGCGGATGACAATTGCCGTCTTTGTACAGCCTGTGTTGCCGTTTGCCCGACTGGTGCGCTCATGGATAAGACAGAGGTGCTTTCGAAGTTCCCGATTTTGGAAGAAAACCTTCTGCCATGTAAGGCCAGTTGCCCTGCCGGAACAGATGTGCCAAAGTATGTGCGCCTTATAAAGGAAGGAAAATACGCCGGGGCTTTGGCCGTTATCAGGCAGAAAGCCCCGTTCCCACTGACGCTGGGATATGTCTGTACCGCTTTCTGCGAGGGCAATTGCAGGCGTAATTATGTGAATGGTGCGGTATCGATCAGGGAACTGAAAAAGGTTGCGGCGCTGCATGACAACGGGTTGTGGAAAAAGAATTCAAAGATGGCGCCTTCGACAGGCAAAAGGGTGGCGGTGATCGGAGCCGGTCCGGCCGGACTGACGGCGGCATATTATCTGGCCAAGCAGGGCCATGAGGTAACCGTATATGAGAAGCTGCCCATTCCCGGGGGAATGCTGAGTGTCGGCATACCCGAATACAGGCTTCCGCGCAGTGTTATTGAAGCTGAGATAGAAGAGATTCAAAATGCAGGAGTTAAGATCCTGACAAATACAACAGTCGATTCAATAAACACATTGCTTCAGCAGGGGTACTCCGCCGTGCTGGTTGCGATCGGTACGCACAAAGGCGCCAGGCTTCCGATTGAAGGCAAGGATCTGGACTTTGTCATGGTAAATACGGATTTTCTGAGAGATGTCAGCCAACATAAGAAAGTTGCGGTCGGCGAAAGCGTTCTTGTCCTGGGCGGCGGAAATGTTGCATTTGACTGCGCCCGAACGGCAAAGCGCCTTGGGGCGAAAAAGGTTATGCTTGCCTGCCTGGAAGACCGGAATAACATGACTGCGAGCGACGATGAAATTGAAGAAGGAATAGAAGAAGAAATAGAAATATACAACTCGAAATCCTTCCTGCGGATTCTTTCCATGAATGGAAAACACGGGGTCGTATGCTCGGACGTGGAGTCCTTTTCCTTTGACGAAAGCAAAAGGCTGGTGGTTAAAACGGTGCCGGGTTCGGAAAGTACGATTTTTGCCGAAACGGTCATATTTGCCGCAGGCCAGTCCGTTGATGTTCCGGAAGGGTTCGACCTGCAGACCGGAAGGGGCGGGACATTTGTCGTAAACAGTTATATGACCAGCAAAGAAGGCGTTTTTGCCGCGGGGGATGATATCACAGGAACAACTTCCGTTGTCCAGGCTATTGCCGGGGGGAGAGGGGCTGCGTCTGCGATGGACAAGTATCTCGGAGGCACGGGAAATATAGATGAGGTGCTCGTTGATGTGAATGAACCGGATCAGTTTATCGGAGAAGCGGAGAGGTTTGCGTACGACGCAAGGGTAAAAGCCGACTGTATTGCGGCAGAACAGAGGATGAAGAGTTTTGATGAATACAGGCTTCCTTTCGACGAATGCAAAGCGCATTGTGAAGCGGAACGCTGTATGCAGTGCGACCTCAGGCTGGATATGAAGAAGGTAAAATTCTGGGGAGATTACTCTATTAAATAAAGCGGGGTGACTGACTATGCAGTGTGATCGCACAAGCAAGGCGTTGAACGATATAGATCTGGTATCTGCCAAAGCGGAAAATTGTTGCGTTGTTGACCGGGCAAGCACGCTGATGGGCCTGGTCAGGAAGGAAATCTGCGGCCATTGCGTCTATTGCCGAGAAGGGACTGCCCAGCTGCAGGCAATAATACTGGAGATATCAAACGGGAAGGGAAAGCCGGATGATCTTGATTTGATTCTTGAAATATGCTCAACAATACGTGATATGGCAGATTGTGAGCTTTCAAAAACCGCCTGTGCGAATCTGGCCGAAGCCGTGGAGAACTTCCGGGATGAATGGGATGCGCATATCAGGAGAAAAAAATGCCCGGCTGCCGTATGCAGGAGATTGGTGACCTATCATATATCTGGTGAGAAGTGCAACGGCTGCGGAGAATGCTTCGGCAAATGTCCGGAAGGTGCTATAACCGGAGATAAGGATATGATCCATGTCATCAACCAGGATCAGTGCATGAACTGCGGGATCTGTTTCGATATTTGCAGTAAATTGCAGAATGCTGTACTGAAAGCAGGTACGGTTAAGCCGCGGACTCCGGAAAAACCGATTCCGGTAGGCACGTGGCAGGACAAACCTGCAGGACTGGGAGGACTTAATCGGGGGTTGGGTCTGAAAAAACAGAATTAGGCAAAAATAAATCAAACTATTGTGCCGGAAAACGTCAATCACATTGTACGAGCGACCGGTATGTCAAATAATACAAAGAAACGAGGGGATAGTTCTGAAGAACATGGAATGTGATCTGGTTGTAATAGCGGCAGGCCCTGCAGGTCTGGCGGCGGCAGTTGCCGCGGCACAGAAGGAGGCAAGCGTAATTGTACTCGAAAAGTCCAATACAACCGGCGGAGCGGGAAATATGGGCATGGGCCCTTTCGGGGTCGGGACCAAGTACCAGAAGGATCAGCTAATTAAAATTACAAAGGAAGAGGCCTTTGAAAAATTCATGAACTATACTCACTGGAGGTCGGACGGACGCCTGGTCAGAGAATACATCTACAAATCCGCTGATACGATCCAATGGTTGGAAGACATGGGCGTGGAATTTGCAGGCGCATACAAGTATTTCCCGGAATCGGAGGCCACCTGGCATATTGTCAAGCCGGAAACGGGATGTTTCGGTCCGCGCGCCGCTTCAAGGATGTACAAGATTATGACGGAGCGGGCGGAAGAGCTTGGAGTGCAGTTCCTGTATGAAACGCCGGCTGTAAAGATCCTGAAGGATGAAGGAAAGATAACGGGTGTCGTTGGCAGGGATAAAAACGGTGATGAAGTTCATATTCAATGCAACGCGGTAGTTGTGGCAACCGGCGGCTTCGGTGACAACCCGGAAATGGTCAAGCAGATGACGGGTTACGATTTGGGTAAGGATATGTTTTCCTTCAGAATTCCCGGCTTGGTCGGGGATGGAATCAGAATGGCCAGGGAGGTTGGGGCAGGCAAAACGGAAACGAATATCGAAATGGCTTACAGCTGTCCGAGTACAACAGGCTGTATCACGGTAACGACAGTGCATATGCAGCCGAACCTGCTGGTTAATCTCCAGGGAGAACGCTTTATGAACGAAGAAGTGATGGCAAATTCGACATTTACAGCGAATGCGTTGGCCTTGCAGAAGGAGCGTTGCGGTATTTCCATAATTGACGACAGTATTAAAAAATATTATATGAAACATGAAATCGACAATGTCAGCCTGGTGTTTCAAGTGACCTCAGGAGAGAATTACGATGAAGAAATGGACAATGCGTTAAAGGCCGGAGACCCATATGTATTTGCAGCCGACTCCATTGAAGAACTGGCGGTGAAAACCGGTGTTGATCCCGAAACCCTTAAAAAGACCGTCGCGGAATATAATGAATACTGTAAGGGAAGAGACGAACTTTTCAATAAGAACTACAGATATATGAAACCTCTTGTCGGACCGAGATTTTATGCTGTCAAGTTCTACCCGGGCGGCTATGGCACAGTGGGCGGTATAAAAATTAATTACAAGACCGAAGTTGTAACAGATGACTTTGACGTCATACCCGGCCTTTACGCAGCCGGTACGGATGCCTGCACCATATATGGGGATTCCTATGTATTTATACTTCCCGGAAATACGATGGGCTTTGCAGTCAACAGCGGCAGGATGGCCGGCGAGCACGCCGTCGATTATTTGCTGAAGCTTTATAACGAGGTGTAAGATATCCACCACTTCTATAGTGGCGGGTACCGATTTAGTTTTCAGGCATTTTCTTTCGAATGATCGAAAGAAAACGGTGCGAATATATCTTCCACCTCGTTGAAACGCAGCAGCGGTAAGAAAAATTTTCTTTGAATAGATGCGTCATAATTCATGAATTGTTGAACCGAAAAATATTGCAGAGGAGAAAATGTATGAGAGTTTTAGGAATATCCTTCGGAAGAAGGATGAAAAATTGCGAGATATTGGTAAAAGAAGCGTTGATGGAAGCGGAAAAGGCTGGTCACGAGGTAGCCCTCATACGTATGATCGACTATGATGTCAAGCCTTGCATTGGCTGCGGCGGCTGCGGCAATTCCCTTGATAAGGGCGGGTCAGGCAGGTGTGTAATAAAGGACGATCTTCCGCTGATAGATGAAGAATTCCTGAAATCCGATGCAATCATCGTTGGTGCGCCGGTTTATGCATTGGGGCCGAGCGGTCAGCTGAAACAGATGGCTGATAGAATGGGACCGTCCCATGACCTGGCATTTTTGACGATGGCGAATAAGCAAAGGATTGCCGAAGGAAAAACGGGCGACCAACTGCTGGATCCGAGAAATTTCAAGCAGAGGTACGCAGGACTTATCTCAGTCGGCGGAGCAGTGACGCATAACTGGGTTTCCTTTGGTCTGCCGACGATGCATATTCTCTGTTTCCCATCACAGATCAAGGTCATTGACCAGATTGATGCCTATGGTATGGGTAGCAAGGGCAGCCCGCTTCTGGACGAGGATCTTATGGAGAGAACCAGAAGACTTGGCAGGAATATTGTATCGGCAGTTGGCAAACCGCACGATGAAATAGGCTGGCTGGGGGACGATGACGGCGTTTGTCCCGTATGCCATTGCGACCTCGTTATGCTCAGCGGTACAACCAGAGTGGAATGTCCGGTATGCGGAAGCTATGGGCAGCTTTCCGTCGACGGAGACAAGGTGAAGGTTACCTTCAGCGAAGCGGAACAGAAGAGGTCCAGACTTTATCTGCCGGGTAAGATGGAGCATTATAACGAGATCAAGTCGTTCTCCGGTATTGCAGGTCCGAAAATCATGGCGGCAGGGGATGAACTGAAAAGGAAACTGAAGAAATATGAAGGTTACAGGGAACTGAAGCTGAAGTAAAGGAAATAAATGGGCATCATGGAAGTCTGCATGGAAGGAATACAGGATGCCGTGAGTTATGGCTGTACAACAGCGGCAGAGATGGATTATCAATTTTTACGCAGACTTGCGGGTTGAAATAATAAAAATAAATGTAAACGAAACGAAGGGGAGAGGTATAGGATGAAAACCAAAAGACTTGAATTTTTAAAACGTGATGTGAGCGGTATTATTTTAGGGACAATGCCGCTTTTTTCCGGAGATATGAAAGAGCATTTTTCACACCTTGACATGGCGAAAGAAGAAGGAATTAATTTTCTTGATACTGCCATCGGTTACGGCGGCGCGGAAATTTCCATCGGAAAATGGATGAATGCCCGTAACAACCGCAAGGATATTGTCCTTATAACCAAGGGATGCCATCCAGGCCCGAATGGCAAACGTGTTAATGCAAAAGACCTCACGGAAGATCTGAACAGATCGCTCGAAAGGCTTGAAACCAGCTATATCGACATATATCTGCTACACAGGGATGACCTTGATTTGCCGGTAGGTCCTATTGTTGAAGCTTTGAATGAACACTTTGCCGCCGGAAGGATAAAATCATTCGGTGGATCGAACTGGACGCACAAGCGGATCCAGGAAGCAAATGATTATGCAGAAGCTCATGGATTGGAGCCTTTCAGAGCCAGCAGCCCAAGTTACAGCCTGGCCGAGCAGGCTGAAGAAGCCTGGGCTCCCGGTACAGTTACCATCAGCGGCTTGACGGAACAAACTGCCAGGGACTGGTATGCAGCTAATCAAATGCCTGTCCTGGCGTACTCCAGCCTGGCAAGAGGATTTTTTTCCGGTATGGTAACGCGTGAACGTTGGGAAGCTGAAAAGGATCATATTATGAGTCCTGGAATTTTGTTCTCCGGTAAGGCGACAAAAGACCAGCTGACCGGGCGCGGTGAAACCATTGACCCGATCTGTGCCAAAGCTTACTGCGTCGAGAACAACTTTAAGCGTTTGGATCGAGCAGCAGAACTGGCTAAGGAAAAGGACTGTACCATTGCACAGATTGCTCTGGCCTTCATCATTAACAGTCCGATGAACGTATTCCCGATCTCGGGTGTTGCAAACCGTACAGAGCTTCAGTCATCCATTAATGCGGCTAATATCCTCCTGAATGAAAAAGAACATAGCTGGCTTGATTTGAAAACAGACAAAAGATAACGGAACTAAAACATTGCATGGAAAATGAGTACGCAAAGGATGTTTTTGTTTTAGAAACATCCTTTGCGGTACGTGAAATAGGACTGCATGGAAAGGAAGATGCGACAGATGGATTTTCAGGCATATAACGCAATATTGGTATGCAGTGATGAAATTAAAAATGTAACAGTCGGCGATATTACGATCGGCTATGAATTCAAAATCAAATATCCATCCTATAGAGGGGCTTTTCTCAGTTGTATTGAAAAACTGGAATTTGAGGAGGACGGTGAGAAAATTACCCCCAGGGATGTATATTTCTATCTGAATGGAAAACAGTTCCTGATAGATGAACTGCCGGAACTTTTCAAGGAATACTGGTTTGTCCGTGACAAGGCAACGATACGTGTAATGAAAGAAGGCGGCGTGAACAGGGGCGAACACAGCATCAGGGTATTTATGAAACATCGTGTCCCATATACGGGATATTTCGGACAATATCTCGTCCTGGACAGCGACGTTACACGGACGATCCTTGCACAAGGGTAGAAGGAGGCATGGAACATGGAAAACGGTATTAAACTTGGTGTTTCGCTTTATAGTTTTTCCACTGAATATATTTCGGACAAACTGGATCTGGAGGGAGTACTTAAAAAGGCAAAAGATCTTGGCTTCGAAGGGATAGAAATCGTTGCAGCCCAGATGGTTCCCGGGTATCCTTATCCTTCCGGCGAGTGGCTTGAGTATTTTAAGAAGCTGCTGGCAAAATATGAACTGAAACCTGTATGCTGGAGCGCATATATTGATATGGGAATCCGTACTGACCGTGACTTGACGGAACATGAAATCATCCAATACACGGTGAATGATTTGCTTTATGCAAAAAAGGCAGGATTCCCGATGGTTCGTACACAGCATGCCATTTCACCGAAAATTTTCAAGGCAATGATTCCGTTCTGCAAGAAGCTCGGCATGAAGCTGACCATTGAGATGCATCATCCGCATCATCCTGAGGTGCCTGTATGGAAAGATTACTTTGAGATAATGAAGGGAGAGGGCAAAGGGGTATTGGGGTTTGTACCGGATTTCAGCATCTTCCAGACAAGACCTCACCAGTTGTATATTAACCAGTCGGTTTCCTTCGGCTTCAGAAAGGACAAACTTGCCGGGATCATTGAAAAGCATGACCGGAACGTTCCGCTGGAAGAAGTGCTGAAAGACGATTTTTCAGAAGTGGAACAGAGAATCACAGATGAAATATACCATAAATTCAGTGCTCCTGCCAATCTGAAACAATTGCAGGGTATCATCGACTGTGCATTTTATATACACGGGAAATTTTATTATCTGCCTGACGGCGAGCATGATCCGTGCATTCCATATGAAGAAATCCTGACAACGATACGGGATCTCGGATATAAGGGCTATATAGCCAGCGAATATGAAGGACACCATTTTGATGAGACGATAGACTCTGCAGTGCAGCTGCAGAGGTATGTTGCGTTGAACAAAAGGATTCTTGGATAGTACAAATTTAGAAAGGATATCAGCATGAAAAATGGAAAATTGCAAATTGCGATTATAGGCTGCGGAGGTATTGCGAACAACAAGCATATGCCGGCGCTGAAACAACTGGCCGATTACGGCGTTATGACGGCATTCTGCGACATTGTTGAGGAGCGCGCCGCTAAAGCCGCCAAGGAATTTGGTACGGCGGATGCGAAGATTTATACCGATTATAAAAAGCTGTTGAACGACACATCCATTGACGTTGTCCATGTTTTGACGCCGAATGTTGCCCATTGCCCGGTAACGGTTGCCGCTTTTGAGGCCGGAAAGAACATCATGTGCGAAAAGCCTATGGCACATTGTTCTGCGGATGCCCGGAAGATGTTGGATGCGTGGAAGAAATCCGGAAAAAAATTCACGATAGGTTACCAGAACAGGTTCAGGAATGAAGTCCAGACTCTGCATAAGGCTTGCGAGGCGGGAGAATTGGGAGACATTTATTTTGCAAAGGCTCACGCAATCCGCCGCCGTGCCGTCCCGACCTGGGGCGTATTCCCGAACAAGGCATTGCAGGGTGGGGGACCTTTGATTGATATCGGAACACATGCCTTGGATATTACGCTTTGGATGATGAATAACTACAGGCCGAAGTTGGTTGACGGATCGGTATTCTTTAAAATGGCCGATAAGTTCGACGGAAATATGTTCGGACCGTGGAATCCCAAAACTTTCGAAGTGGAGGATTCCGCTTTTGGATTTATTAAAATGGAAAATGGAGCAACTATTTTCCTGGAAGCTTCATGGGCATTGAATGTACTGGATTCAAGGGAAGCCGCAACGACCCTGTGCGGTACGGAGGCTGGAGCTGAAATCAGGTCCGGTATGAGCTATAAAGACAATGAGCTTATTTTCAATAGGGCAAAGAATGGAAACCTTATGGAAGAAAGAATTTCTTCGGGTGGAAATATTGCGTACTTTGAAGGCGCAGGCAGTGAACCCGGTTACCTTGAAGCAAAACAATGGCTATTGTCCATAATAAATAATACGCAACCTTTGGTAAAACCAGAGCAGGCCTTTACCATTACGCAGATTCTGGAAGCGATCTATACTTCAAATTCTACAGGAAAACCGGTCGTATTCTAATAGCTTCTTCCCTGAGGGTCTATTGTGACTGGTTATCGGCAAAGCCCGACGGTAATTTATTCAGATTATGCACCCGTACAAAATTTAATGTGAAAGAATGGGAGACAGATATGAAAATGACAACGGATGAAAAGCTTGAGCGGCTTTGGGATGCTCAGGAAATCGGTAAGGTTATGACCAGATATGCATTCCTTCATAACGCCCATGAGCATATGAGAACAGTTGAGCTTTTTGCCCTTGACCGTGACGACGTGTGGATTGAATGCGGAGGTATGGGTATCTATAAAGGACCGGAGGGTATTAAAAAGTTCTTCTACACCTGGCATAAGTCCATGGAGGGCGATATGAAAGGCGCCTTTAACGAGCACCTGCTGACGACACCTCTGATCGAAGTGGCGAGGGATGGCAAAACGGCAAAAGCCGTTTGGATGTCGCCGGGCGCGGAGACAAGAAGAGTCAAACCCGAAAATGCGCTTGAGGCAATGTGGATTTGGGGTAAGTATGCCGTTGATTTCATTAAGGTGAATAACGCGTGGAAATTCTGGCATTTTACCATTACGCAGGATTTTATGTGCGATTATCATCATTCATGGGTCGAAGCCGAAACCTCGGCTGGTCAAAGGATCACACACAATGGGATGCCGTCGGCTGACGAACCTAATTCCTTCAAAGATGACGGATATATAAAAGATAAAATTGCTGCTTTATTTCCGGAATTGCCCGAGCCGTATGATACTTATTGAATAAGAGATTTAAGCAGTACGGAAACAGACGATAGTTAGCATGAAACTTGCTAACTACAGCAATTAAAACAAAAATTTTTCAGGAGGCTTTATTATGGTTAAACGGGAAGTAAAAGACTGCAAGCCTTATGAAGCGCCAAATCATTTTAACATGACAGCTATGAGGCTGCAAGGCAAAGATGAATCAGGTGCTGCGAAATTCTGGATGGGAATGTCACATTTTCTGCCGGGTGGAGGTGCGGAATACGATTATGAGAATTCACCGACAGAAAAGATATATTTTGTTCTGGAAGGCGAAGTGGCAATCTATTCAAAAGATAAGAAGGACAAGTTTGTTCTGAAAAAGGGTGATTCCATATTTATTGGCCCGAATGAGGGCAGGTCGATGATGAATGAGACAAATATGCCTGCAACCACGCTTGTAATTATCAACTATCCCAATGCATAAACGCACGAATAAGGAGGAAGGAAACGTGAGTACGGAATTCGTAACGAAAGATTTTACCGAAACGATGTTCAATGTTAAAGGTAAAGTAGCGCTTGTAACCGGTGCAACCGGAAATCTCGGCAAGGCTGTTTCTCTGGGATATGGTCACCAGGGAGTAAAGGTTATGCTGACCGGACGTTCCGGGGAAAAATTGAAGGCGCTATGCGATGAAATGAAGGGAAAAGGTATGGACTGCGCCTATTCGACAGGCGATCCCGCGAAGGAAGAAGATGTGAAGCGTGTAGTAAACGATACTGTTGGCAAATACGGCGGCATCGATATTTTATTGACCTCCGCCGGTATGAATAATCCCAAACCCATTCTGAAGCAGCCTTCAAGTGAATGGAAAGAAATAATGGATGCCAACGTACTGGGTACATGGCTCTTCTGTAAATACGCCGGAGAAGTCATGGCAAAGCAGGGCAGGGGCGGAAAGGTCATTCTGGTTTCGTCCACAAGAGGCAAACTGGGGATGAAGAACTATACAGCCTACAGCCCTTCCAAGGCGGCTATTGACCTGATGGCAAAATCGCTGGCCTGCGAATGGGGCGAATATGGCATCAATGTAAATGCAATAGGCCCGACGGTATTTCGTTCGGAATTGACACAATGGATGTTTGATGACGATACGGCCCGTACCAGGTTCCTCACCCGCATACCGATCGGACGGCTCGGCGAGCCGGGGGATTTTGTAGGCGTCTGTACTTTCCTGGCATCCAGTGCGAGCGATTTTATCACTGGCACAACTATATACGTCGATGGTGGTTATCTGGCAGGATAATAAAGTAAAACGGTAAGCATGCAGGACGCTAATCCTAAAAAACCGGGGAAGTGAACAGGTGCTTCCCCGTATATTAAGGGGATAAATATGAGAAAATTGTTATGGAAGCCATCCGACCAGTATATCAAGGCGACAAATATATACTCCTTTATCAATCATGTAAATGAAAAATTCAACTTGAAAATGAATGACTATACATCTTTATATAAATGGTCTGTTGATTTTCCTTCTGATTTCTGGGATACATTATGGCACTTCCTGGACATAAAATGTTCCATGCCCTATACGGCTGTTGTGGATGATATTAAGAAGTTCCCGGGTGCAAGCTGGTTTGTTGGCGCTAAACTCAATTATGCTGAAAATATACTGCGCTTTTCTGACAGCTTGGCTCCTGCAATTATATTCAGGGGAGAGGACCGGATCAGGGAGGAGTACAGCCATAAGGAACTGTATGAACAGGTGGTAAGGCTTGCCGACACATTAAGGAATGAAGGGATTAAACCAGGCGATATGATTGCCGCGTATATGCCCAATATGCCTCAGACGATTATAGCTATGCTTGCCTGCTCAGCCATAGGCGCCGTCTGGTGCTCCTGTGCAACGGACA
Organism: Bacillota bacterium; assembly: GCA_023399355.1. Lineage (GTDB taxonomy): Bacteria > Bacillota > Clostridia > Acetivibrionales > DTU013 > UBA1305. The sequence continues at coordinate 25,220 of JAEWQC010000006.1, forward strand.
TAGGACCGCAGGCTGCCATAGACAGGCTCGGACAAGTCAAACCAACTGTTTTGTTCACTGTGGACGGTTACTTCTATAAGGGTAAATGCTTTGACATTTTGCAAAATGCAAGCCAGGTTGCCAAGGGAATCGATTCTGTAAAAAAGGTTGTTGTTACTCATTACGCAGGTGATAAATCACAGGTAGGCACTATCCAGGGTGGAGTACTGTGGGAAAATTATATTTCAAATAATACACCGGAAAATTTCAAGTTTGAACAGCTTCCGTCGGAGCATCCTCTTGTCGTGATGTTTTCCTCGGGAACGACCGGAAAGCCGAAATGCATGCTGCAGTCGGCTGCGGGTCTACTGCTCAACCAACTGAAAGAGCTTGTCTTGCAGAATGACCTGAAGCCCTCCGACCGCATGCTTTATATTACGTCCTGCAGTTGGATGATGTGGAACTGGCAGACGGCGGCTATAGGAACAGGCGCTTCCCTTGTCCTGTATGACGGGAATCCGTCCTACCCCGATACATCTGCAATATGGAAGATACTGCAAGAGGAAAAAGTCACCATTTTCGGACTTAGTGCAAGCTTTATCCTTGCACTTATGGCAGAGAATTTTTCGCCGAAAAAGGCGGTTTCACTTCCTTGCTTAAGGGAAATTTCGCAAACGGGTTCTGCACTTTCCGATGACGGATTCGATTATATCTACAATGAGATAAAGAAGGATTTGCATTTCAATTCGATTGCAGGAGGAACAGACATCAACGGATGCTTTTCTTCGGGCAATCCTATCAGCCCCGTATATTCCGGGGAGCTTCAGGGACCGGGGCTCGGCATGAAGATTAACTCCTTCAATGAAAAGGGCGAGCCAGTACGGGACGAACAGGGAGAACTTGTCTGTGAAATGCCTGCTCCGTCAATGCCTCTTCATTTTTGGAACGATCCGGAAAACAGCCGGTATATGGATGCTTACTTCAGAGTGTACCCAGGCATCTGGCATCATGGCGATTATGTACTGATTCATTCAGATACGGGCGGAATAACTTATTACGGCAGATCGGATTCGGTCCTGAAGCCGTCCGGAGTCCGGATCGGGACAGCCGAAATTTACAACCAGGTAGAGAAGCTCCCCCAGATAAGAGAAAGCCTGGCGATAGGACAGAATTATAAGGGAGACCAGAGAATCCTTCTTTTTGTACAGACAATGGAGGGGGTTGAACTTGACGGGAATCTCAAGAAGGAGATTAAAAGAGTGTTAAGACAGAATGCCTCACCGCGTCACGTGCCTGCAGTCATTATGTCTGTACCGGATATTCCGAGAACCCTGAATATGAAGAAAGTGGAAAGTGCCGTGACAAATATCGTGAACGGCAGAAAGGTTACCAACAGGGATGCACTGGCTAATCCCGAATCGCTTGATTATTTTGAGCAAATATTGCCGCAGCTTAGTGAATGACTCATAGTCAAAAGGGACTGCAGATAATGAAAGGGGGCTTCTGCATGAAAGAAATCAGGAATATAGCAATAATCGGCGGCGGCTTGATGGGGTGCGGCATTGCACAAACCTTTGCAGGCTGTGACAAACTGGAAGTCAGAATTTTTGACCAGTATATAACCGGCGAAAAGGTGAGATCACGTATTAAATCTAATATAGATTTGCTGCTGAGCAAAGGGGTGTTCACCCTGGCTGAAGCCGATGCGCTGCTTGGCAGGATTGCTACATTTGACAATATGGCCGATGCGGTAAAGGATGCTGAATTTATCGTGGAGTGCATTCCAGAGAATATGACTAAAAAACAGGGCCTTTTTGCGGAGCTTGAGCCGCTTTGCAGCCCAACGACAATTTTTGCCACCAATACTTCGGTTATGAGCATAACGGAAATATCCGGAAAGGCAGCGAACAAAGCAAGGATCGTCGGAACTCACTTCTGGAATCCTCCGTATCTTATTCCGCTGGTTGAGATTGTAAAATCTGATTACACCTCGGATGAGGTTATGGACGCTACCATGAATTTACTCAAACTGGCAGGCAAACACCCTATCCGTGTAAAAAAAGATGTTCCGGGTTTTGTGGCAAACAGGCTGCAGCATGCACTATGGCGCGAAGCCATCTCCATTGTGGAAAAAGGAATTGCAGACGCAGCAACTGTAGATGAAGCTGTCAAAATGAGTTTCGGACTCAGACTGCCCGTCCTGGCTCCCCTGGAAAATGCGGATCTGGTAGGAACTGATCTGACACTGTCCATTCACAGCTATTTGCTCAAACATCTGGAGAATTCAACAGAGCCTTCCCCTCTTCTTAAAGAGAAGGTTCAAAGCGGCGATCTGGGCTTCAAGACAGGGAAAGGCTTCCAGGAATGGTCACCGGATCAAATCGAGACATCCAGCAAAAATCTGACAGAATATTTAGTTAAAGCAATTTATGGCAAGTAATAATATAAAATATCAAATAAACCGGAGGTAAGTATGATGGGTAAGAAAATTCTAGTTGATTTAAGTCATCCTTTTAGTGCGGATATACCAGTGTGGCCGTATTTTGCAAAACCTAAAATAGACACCATGCACAATCTTGCAAAAAGTGGCGTTTTAACTCAGAAAATTGACGTTGTCATGCACTGCGGCACACATGCGGATGCCCCGCGTCATGTTATGGAATATGAGTTTGATGGCAAACGTGCACGTTATACACATGAGCTTCCATTGGACGCTTATTATGGCGATGCGGTATGTTTGGATATCCGTGTTGAGGATTGGGGACTTATTAAACCGGCACATCTTGAAGATGCTTGCAAACGTGCAAATATCAAACCAGAAGAACTCAAGGACATGGTTCTTTGCTTAAGAAGTGGAATGCATCTGAAATTTGATGATAGCAAGGATTACTATCATTATTCCTGCGGATGCGGCAGAGAAGCGGGAGAATGGTTTGCAAAGTACCATCCGAAATGCGTAGCGATGGATATGCAGGCCCTGGATCATCCTCTTCACACGACTATGGGCCAAAACGGGCCTCCGTCAATATCAATGGATCTCGCAGGCAAGTCGGGCAGACCGATTTCTGAAGAATATACCGAGAAATTCGGGATTGAAGCATATGCGGAATTCCACAAACCTACCTTCATCAAAGTATTTGGAAAAGAAAGGTATATGCGGGCGTATGACAAACTGGAAGCAGCCGGTCAGCCCGGAACCTGGGAGCCGTGTCACAAGCTCATGATGGGCAACGGCATTGTCGGTGTGGAAAACCTCGGAGGAGACCTTGACAAGGTCGTAGGAAAACGGTTCAAATTTATGGCATTCCCAATCCGCTGGTATCTTGGGGATGGTTCCATGGTCCGCTGTGTTGCTGAAATCGACGAAGACGATCTGAATCCTGTTCCCGATAGAACCTACAGATACGGCGGGTTCTAAATAAGTTCGGGCTGCTTCTTCTGAAGTTTATTCAGGAAGTATGCGCAGACATGAATCAAAAATTTCAGGAAAGGAAGTAATCAGTGTTGGGAGAATTTGATAATAAAGTAATTTTGACTGTAGCCACAACAGGCGCCTGGCCGTCAAAGCAGGATAACCCCAATATACCCCTGCAGCCGCGTGAGATAGCGGACGAGATCTATGCTTGCTGGAAGGCGGGAGCTTCAGTCGCACATATACATGTGCGGGACGACAACAACAAATCGTCCATGAGCTTTGAAAAATTCAAGGAAACCGTAGAATACATCCGTGCGACTGACTGCGATATCGTTATCAACCTTACCACATCCGGTCAGCTTGGACTTGCGGATGAGGACAGGATGAAACACATTATTGCGTTGAAACCGGAACTGGCTTCCTATGACTGCGGTTCAATGAACTGGCTGCACACATCCGTATTTGAGAACAGCCCGAAATTCCTGGAAAAGCTTGGCGTGGTGATGCAGGAGAATAACATCAAACCTGAAATCGAAATTTTTGACACCGGAATGATTTATAATGCGCTGTATTACCTTAAGAAAGGCATACTGAAGGCGCCGCTCCACTTCCAGTTCGTATTGGGCGCCGCAGGCGGAATGGATGCCACGGTGGAAAATTTGGTTTTTCTGAAAGGATTGATCCCTGCCGGATCAACATGGGGAGCGCTCGGAATAGGAAAAGGACATCTGCCGGTCATGTATGCGGCACTTGCGCTCGGCGGACATTTAAGAGTTGGCATGGAGGACAATATTTATTACTCAAAAGGCGTTTTGGCAAAATCAAATGTTGAATTTGTCGAAAGAACAAAACGCATTGCGCGTGAATTGAACAAAGAAATTGCAACGCCTGACGAAGCAAGAAAAATATTGGGCTTGTAACATATATTCATATTACGGTTGCTGGACTATTTGTGCCGCCGGCGACAGCGGCGGAATGGAGAATTTGTATGGGAGAAGTTGTCATTATCAGTGCGGCCAGGACTCCGGTGGGCAATTTTGGAGGGACTCTCGCGGGCCTTTCCGCGGTGGAATTGGGAAGAATTGCGGCGGAAGAGGCTATAAAAAGGGCGGGAATAGATAAGAAAATTATAGATGAAGTGATTATCGGGAATGTGCTGTCAGCCGGGTTGGGACAGAATCCTGCAAGGCAGGTTTCGGTCAATGCCGGATTGCCGCTGACGGCAAGTGCGTTTACAATAAACAAGGTTTGCGGATCGGGCTTAAGGGCGATCAGTCTGGCAGCGCAGATCATCAAAGCGGGCGATGCGGATGCGATACTTGCAGGCGGTATGGAAAGCATGAGCAATGCGCCGTATCTTTTGAACAAGGCAAGATTCGGCTACAGGATGGGAGATGGCACTCTTGTGGATTCCATGACCCAGGACGGACTCATGGATACATTTAATCATTATCATATGGGTATTACTGCGGAAAATATTGCTGAGAAGTGGAATATTACAAGGGCCGAGCAGGACGAATTTGCAGCTGCAAGCCAGCAGAAAGCTGAAAATGCCGTTAAGACAGGAAGATTCAATGATGAAATAGTGCCTGTGATGATTCCGCAGAAAAAAGGAGATCCGACCCTGTTTGACACGGATGAGTTCCCGAGATTCGGGACAACCTGCGAAATACTGTCCAGGCTCAGGCCGACCTTCAAAAAAGATGGAACTGTTACTGCCGGAAATTCATCGGGCATTAATGACGGAGCTGCCATGATGATCGTAATGGATAGTGAAAAGGCTGCAAGGCTCGGACTTAAACCGATGGCAAAGATCGTTTCATACGACTCCGCCGGATTGGAGCCGGAAATCATGGGCTACGGGCCGGTGCCATCGTCAAGGAAGGCGCTTATAAAGGCCGGGCTTAGGGTTAAGGATCTTGATCTTGTTGAAGCCAATGAGGCTTTTGCAGCTCAAGCTCTTGCAGTTATGGCGGATCTGGAGCTTGATCCGCAGAAGGTTAATGTAAATGGCGGAGCCATAGCTCTTGGACATGCGGTCGGTGCATCCGGTGCACGGATTACAACTACGCTTTTGTATGAAATGCAAAAGCGCAAATCCAGATATGGTCTTGCAACCCTTTGCATAGGGGGAGGGCAGGGAACGGCATTGATCGTGGAAGGCTGCTGGTGAATCTGAAACAGTGCAGAATTTGAAAGGCGGCGTGCAACCCGGTTTGCCGAATAACCTCCGCCGCTCAACTTAATTTGGAGAAAAAATGGTGAAGAATAATAAAAATGCGTGGCTGGTTTTATGGATGGCAACAGGTATCAATTTTGTCGGCGGCATGCTCTATATTTGGAGTGTAATCAGCAAAGGCCTGATCAATGAGCTGCGCTGGACAAGTAAACAGGCATCTTTGCCGTATACAATTGCAATCATCTCATTTGTTGTTTTCATGACCGTGTTCGGGAAAATTCAGGATAAATACGGTCCGAAACTCACGGCTATGTTTTCTGGAATATTTATAGGCCTTGGACTTATTCTCTCCGGTTTTACTACAAATCCGGCCGTGATGGTACTGACCTTTGGTCTGATTACAGGCGCCGGTATAGGAATATCAAATATTTCCACTACTCCTCCGGCCGTAAAATGGTTTCCGCCTGACAAAAAAGGTATGGTCACAGGTATTGTCGTTGCCGGAGTAGGCATTGCATCTGTTTTTTATTCTCCTCTGGCTAATTACCTTATAAAAACCATCGGGATTTCAAAAACATTTATTTATATAGGAATTGGCGCCCTTGTACTGATTCTGACAGGGGCACGGTTCCTGACAAATCCACCCGGGGGGTATGAAGCAGGCGGTATTAACGGACAAAACCGTTTAGGGCAGGATTCATCAGGATTTGGAAGAGATCTGAATTGGAGAGGCATGTTAGGTCGCCCTGATTTTTATATGTTGTGGCTGATGCTGGCATTTTCTTCATCAGCAGGTCTTATGATTATAGGACATGCCGCAAACATTACAAAGATCCAGGTACACTGGGAAGGCGGATATATTCTGGTTATACTGCTTGCCATATTCAATGCAGGCGGAAGGCTGCTTGGCGGAATTATATCAGATCGGATCGGACGGATTCCGTTGATGCGTGTAATATTTATCCTTCAGGCACTGAATATGTTGTTTTTCTCAAGGTATACTACTATCGTGCTGCTTGCGGGAGGAGTCGCACTGGCGGGATTTTGTTACGGCGCCACATTTTCCATATTTCCTGCCACTGTGCTTGACCTGTATGGAGTAAAAAATTTCGGCTCGAATTATGGGCTGATAATGACAGCATGGGGTTGCGGCGGCGTAATAGGGCCGATGGTTGCGGCAGTATCCGTGGATTCCGCGAAGACATACAATATTGCATATTTGATAGCGTGCATACTTCTGCTTGCTGCATTTTCCATAACATTTCTAATGAAACATAAGAATGTCTCTAATAATGTGATTTTATGATCAGATCTATTTTTTCAGAAATAGGAACCGATGCATTATTTTTGATGTTCGCACTTTTGAATCTTGTTCTCGTGTTAACAGGAAAACGGCTTAACCGGATTATGATGCCACTGTTTATGTGTTTTATTGTCTGTATCAATTTTTTGATTTTATCATGATGAACAGGTGGCCCGAAGTTATCTTTGATCAAGTAAACAGTAATTTTTTTACCGGCTTCCTGCCTTATATTTTACTGGATATTGTCGCCCTTGTATACTTTCTGAAATCCCACAGGGTAAAAAGCACCTTTTTGGAATAGGATCGACTGCAGCCGCCAAAGGTCCGGCCAGTCGGTTGAGGCATCATTTTACGCCCGCAGCGTGTTGAGAGAAAATGCAACAATGACTTAGGTATTGTAAAAAAGTATTAATAGGAGTTGAAAATAATTCATTTGTTTGATAAGCTAAAATGGAAAGTAAAAAGGTAAACTTGTTGAAAGACAAGGGCACAAAGCTGCGAGCCTAAAGTGAAAGCCAGGGTAGTCGGGTTGCCACTGCATAAAACAGTAATAAAAGTCGTAGCTGTTACACCACGGCTTTTTTCATTTGCATGGACAATCAGGAAAGGTTGATTCTGTGACTGAAAAAGTAAACAAGAAGCGTATATTACTGCTGTCCGGCATGGTTGCTGCAATTATTGCTTTTATATGCATATTCAGCTTCTCAAAAGCTGACATTAACCGGGTACACACTGAAACCGGGGTACTGGACCTGCAAAACCGTGAGCCGGAAGAAAGCAATGTTTTGAGCTTATCCGGCAAATGGGAGTTCTACTGGGAACGCTTTGTATCCCCCAGGGAACTCGCGTCTGACAGCTTGGCACCGGATTTGTACGCAGAGGTGCCAAAAGTCTGGAACAGCTACAAAATCAACGGCAAGGGTCTGCCGGGCTTCGGCTATGCCACTTACCGGCTCAAGGTCATAAATGCCCCGGCAGGTGAGCCGCTGTCCCTGAGGATTCCTACCTTTTCCACAGCTTATGCTTTGTATGTCAATGATCGCCTGCTTGCTTCCAATGGAAAGGTTGGTGCGGACAAGGAGCATTCTTCGCCCGGATACCAGCCTCGGGTGGCGGAGTTCACGCCGGAGGAATCCAGCTTCGAAATTATCGTTCATATCTCCAACTTCACCTATGCAAGGGGCGGGATGTGGTATGCTATCAATATGGGTACGCCGCAGCAAATCAGGGCAATGGATAAAGCCATTGCGGACAAGGACCTGTTTCTGTTCGGCGCCCTGTCTGTCATGGCCTTTTATTATCTTAGTATTTTTCTTCTGCGCCGCGAGGACAGGAGCAGCCTGTATTACGTATTCATGTGCCTCATCTTTGCCAGCCGGACAGTGATCTATGGGGATTTTCTGATTTACAGGCTGGTACCGTTTATCAGCTTTGGATCGATCGTCGCCATAGACTACATCACCTTATGCTGGTTCCCCGTTTGCGCCGCTTTTATGTGCGGATCGCTGTTCCCGGAAGAAAGCGCGAAAAAGATTTTGAGAATATTCTTTATTTATGCCGTGTCCTTCACGCTGCTGTTCCTTCTGACTCCAATTTCATTTTACAGCGGGCTGGTCTACATCGTACAGGTATTTTCAATTCTTATCGGAGCTTATGCCATTGCAGGCATAACCGCAGCCTTCCTGAAAGGCGGAAAGGACGCGCCGGTCGTATTACTGGGAGCGCTGACGGTCATTATTTGTGCTGTACACGATATGTTGTTCCAGAACAATATCCTGCTCAGCAATATAGGGGAACTGGTGCCTTTCGGATTATTCGTCCTTCTTCTTCTGCAATCCTTCGTTCTTGCAAGGCGCTCTGCGGAGGCATTCAGAAATGTCAGCGGGTTGTCTCAAAAGCTGCTTCGGCTGGATAAAATCAAGGATGAATTTCTTGCAAATACCTCCCATGAGCTTCGTACGCCTCTGAGCGGTATCCTTGGCATCTCGGAGGCCATGCTCAAGGGCAGTGACGGGGAGATGAGCAGCCTTCAAAAGAAGGATCTTGCCGTTATTGCCGGCAGCAGCCGCAGGCTGGCCAATCTGGTGAACGACATCCTTGATTACTCTAAAATGAAAAACGGGGACATTCTGCTAAATATTCGTTCCATACAGATAGAGGGCTTGATTTATACAGTCAGGAAAGTATTTCAACAATTGAGTCAATCAAAGGAATACGAAGTCATCTCCGATATTCCGCAAGACCTGCCCCCGGTGATGGCAGACGAAAACCGGGTAGTTCAGATCCTCTACAATCTTGTGGGAAATGCCGTGAAATTTACCGTCAGAGGTCGCATAGAAATATCGGCAAAGATAATGGGAAGTATGGTGGAAGTCTGTGTCAGCGATACGGGAGAAGGAATTCCGGAAGATAAGCTGGAAGACATCTTTAAACCCTTTGAACAGGTAGATACATCTCTTACACGCAGACATGGCGGCACCGGACTGGGTCTTCCCATCACAAAGAAACTTGTGGAATTGCAGGGAGGCAGCATCCGGGTCGAATCCCATCCGGGGTCTGGTTCCAGGTTCATCTTTACGCTGCCGTTGGCGGATGTATCTCCGGCAGCTTCAGATCAGGTCATGGAAGATAGCGGGTCGGATATGATGGTGCAGGAATTGGGCGTATCTCTTGAAGAAGCGCCTGGTACGACGAAAAAAGCGGAGGGGGGCGTTCGCGTTCTACTGGTGGATGATGACGCGGTTAATTTGCAGGCCGCCGCATCCACCCTCCGGTTGGGCGGCTATGGTGTCGTAACGGCTGGCAGCGGCAAAGCCGCCCTGGCAGAACTGGAGAAACATCGGGAGTATTCGATTGTCCTATTGGATGTAATGATGCCGGAAATGTCCGGCTATGAAGTGTGCAGGAAGCTCCGCGAAAACAGGTCTCTCTTCGATCTGCCCGTGTTGATTCTGACTGCCAAGGCTTCCACGGAGGATATTGTAATGGGCTTTGAAGCGGGAGCAAACGATTACCTGCCAAAGCCGTTTGAACCGGAGGAACTGCTGGCAAGGGTCAGGACCCTCACCGGGCTGAAGGCTTCCGTGGACAGGGCGATGGCTGCGGAGGTTGCTTTTATGCAGGCGCAGATCAAGCCCCACTTCCTGTTCAATACCCTCAACGCCATTTCATCCTTCTGCGACAGCGATACACAGCGGGCCCAGCAGCTCATCGACGATTTTTCCAATTACCTGCGGCAATGTTTTGATTTCAAGAGCCTTGAAATGTGCGCACCGCTGGAAAGGGAACTTAGCCTGGTGAACTCTTATGTGGAGATAACAAAGGCACGGTTTGGAGATAAACTTAGAGTGGAATTCGACATTGACAATAGGATAAAGACCCGGATTCCTGTGCTTTCCATACAGCCTCTGGTTGAAAACGCCATCATTCACGGCCTCAGGAAAAAGGGCGGTAAAGGCACCGTCACCATAAGCGTGAAAAAGGTAGCGGAAGGTGTATTGGTCAAAGTGGAGGATGATGGTCAGGGTATCCCCGCCGACAGGCTTGAGGCAGTGTTCCTGTCTGAGGCGGAGCAAGGGATCGGACTTTGGAATATAGATACAAGGCTGAAAAAATTGTTCGGGAAAGGGCTTACCATAGAAAGTGTGCCGGGAAAAGGCACCAGGGTAGCCTATGTCATCCCGCCGGAGGTGGATTGAAATGATCAGGGCGATTGTTGTGGATGATGAACAGCCTTCCCTTGACAAGCTGGATAAGCTGCTGAAGGACAGCGGTCTTGCAGAGATTGAAGGAAAGTTTACCGAGCCGCTGGCTGCATTGGCGTTTTTGCAGGAAAACAAGGTGGATGCCGTATTCCTGGATATAGAAATGCCGGAGATAGACGGTATTGAGCTCTCAAACCATATTGCCGACCTGCAGGCGGAGATTGCCGTTGTTTTTGTAACGGCTTATAATCAGTATGCGGTGGAGGCCTTCCGCCTGAATGCCCTTGATTACCTTATGAAACCGGTATCGGCTGACAGGCTTGGTGAAACCCTTTGCAGGATCATAAAAGAAAAAAGCATTCCTGTAAGTTCCGGAGAAATCCATGTCCGTTGCTTTGGCGGATTCAAAGTGGATATCGGAATGAAAGATGTGAAGTTCCGCACCGAAAAAGCGGAAGAACTCCTGGCCTTTCTGATTGACAGGAAGGAGACTTTTGTCAGCCGGATCGAAATCATTGACAACCTTTGGGAGAATTTTGACGGAGACAGGGCACTCATTCATTTCAACACCACACTTCATTATGTTAAAAAAGCATTGCTCCCACATGGAGTCCGCATATCCATCCTGCATGAAAGAGGATGCTACAGACTTGATGCGGCAGGCCTATCCTGCGATTATCTGAAATTTTTGGAGTTTGCGGAAAAAAACAAAACTGCCGGACAGGAAAACATCCTGAAATATGAAGAGGCGGCAGGCCTTTATACGGGAGAATACCTTTACGGTCTGGAATATGATTGGGCGCTGGCAGGAAGGCTGCTGCTGGAAGAAGAATTCATCCGTCTGCTGCTTGAAATGTCGAGGTATTACACAGAGACAGGCGACAATCAGAAAGCCGTTAAATGGCTGAAATCAGGCCTGCAGAAGCAGCCACTCCACAGAGAGCTGAATTACAGGCTGATCGAAGCCTTACTTCTGACCAATGAGCGTATGCTGGCTGTAAAGTATTATGAGATTTACAGGAACGGCTTGAAAAAAAAGCTGAAAATAGAAGCGGATGATGAATTTAGGAAACTATTCCAATAGTGCTGCACTATCTCCTTACAGGACTACAAAATAAATTTTAATATATCTCAGATTTTTTTTACGCATTGTGCCCGGCAGAAGTTGTTTGTTGAAACAGGGGTCGCCGGCGGAAATGGCGGAAAGCTGTCTCCGGCAGGTACGGCGACCAGAGCGGAAATGGTACAGATACTGTATAACCTGTTGGTAAAGCGCGGGTAATAACGAGCTGCGTTTCAACGAGGCGGGAGATATGCCTGTCGCCTGCAAACCAAATCGGTACCCACCGCCTATAAAAGTGGGGGACATGTTGAGCCTCGTTATAAGTTATTTTTATGTTGACATAAATTCTATAAATAGAAACAAAATTCGGCAAATTTTTTACAATCTTCATTTCTCCCAGAAAAATGAAATTATGCTTAGAACCCTTGTATAACAGGGGTTCTGTCTTACGTGCCCTAAAAATCGGTTAAGTCCCGGTTCAGTGGGATTTTATATAATAAAGTCGAACAGGTAACTTTTATCGTCACATATAAGAAAATCATAACAATTGTAATTGATAGGAAACTCAATATTTATTGATATGGGAGTGACTTTTTTATGAAAAAGAGAATCAACCGATTTATTGCCGTCCTGTTATCATTTTTAGTACTTTTCGCATATTTCCCCGCTTTCATTGTCGTCCATGCCGCCGAGCCTCTATTGACGGTTTCGGAGTGCAACGAATACAAGAAACTGATCAGCAGCAGCCTTGATTATACAATAGCGATCTCGTCCGACAAGAGAGTAGTTTACTGGGGGTCTCCAACCAGCCCTGCAAGGAATGTGCCGACTGATCTTGAAAATGTCAGGATGGTGGCTGCCGGATACAGATTTGCTTTGGCTTTGAAGGATGACGGCAAGGTTGTGGCCTGGGGCGACAACGAATTCAATCAGTGTCAGGGAAACGGTCTCACTGATGTGAAATACATCACAGCCGGTAATTCCTTTGCTCTGGCGTTGAAAAATGACGGTACGGTTGTGGCCTGGGGCGCAAATGAAGGCGGTCAATGCGATGTGCCAGCCGGTCTCAGTGATGTTGTTGCCATCGAAGCGGGCAGTAACCATGCGCTTGCATTAAAAAGCGACGGCACCGTCATTGCCTGGGGAGCCAACTATACCGATTGGAAACAGTGTGATATTCCCATCGACAAAATAGATCCGGCCAATACGGCACTGCCGAAGATTGTCGCACTTGATGCGCCATGGGGACACAATCTGGCGGTCCGGGAGGATGGATCGGTTGTTGCATGGGGAAATAATGAAAAATTACAGGCGACTGTTCCAGCCGGAATTACAAATGCCGTGGCTGCATCAGGTTCGCTTTGGTGCTCAATGGTACTCATGGCGGACGGTACGGTAAAGGAATGGGGCAAAACCTACAGCGCCATGGGCATATCGGAACCGTCGGGACTACCCTTTGTAAAAGCTGTTTCCTCCCAGCAGGATATGTCATTTGCATTGGTTGAAAATGACAGCGGTTATTATAAGGTCATCCCATGGGACGGTAGTGGGAAAAAAGAGGAGATAAACCTGTCCGTAGGACCTAAAATCGTTTCCTGCGCCTTGCCGGCAGGAGGGGATAAGGATGGGGACAATTCCTATATTGATGTGAGCTTCAATCGTGGGATATACGGGGATGCGACCGGGACAAGCGCCGTTTCCGCCTCGGCATTTGTACTGGAGTATCGGAAAAACGAGGGGTCGGCAAATAGTGTCACCATTACTTCCGCGACGCGAACGGATGGAACGGAACTTCAGGGCGGAGAAACAACTGTACGGTTCCATCTGGCTGTAAATGGAACACCGAGCGGACAGGAAACGATCGAAATCAAGCCGGCATATGATTCAGGCAATGTACCGGTTTACGACGGTAACGGTACCATGATTGAGCCTTCGCAGACCACTGGTGCGACATTCCTGAATACAACAATGCTTCGTTTCGTATCATCAACGATTGATGATGCCAATACATATATAGATGTGGTTTTCAATAAGGGGATTTACGGGGATGTTCAGGGAAAAACCGGGGTTTCGGTCAGCGATTTCAAATTCTCCTTCTACCGGAACGACGGTTCCGCGACCGGAGCAACGCTGGTGTCCCTGACCGATAAGGATTTCGTATCAACCACGCCCGGAGCGGAGACGGTAAGGTTCAATTTTTCAATCGACGGTACGGTAAACGGGAAAGAGACGATTGAAATCAAGCCGGCCGATGGAAACTCCGTATTTACCTCCTCCGGTGAAGCGATGCAAGCCAGCCGCACCACCGGACGCATCCCATTGTCACCGCCGGCGCCGGAGATTGTCGGGATGGAGCTTGCAAATGACAACAGCCACCTTGATATCACCTTTAACACAGGAGTGTATGGAGACAGGGATAATATCACTAAAGCCGGCTTTAACCCCGTTACCTCCGGAGCAATCATTTGCCATCTCCAGTCTTTTGGAGGGGGAGCGACGAACGTCAGTATCAGCAGCTTTACCAGGCTTGACGGAATAACGCCGCTGATCGGAGGGGAGACTGCTGTCCGGCTGAACCTGAGTTTCACCGGCAGCCCTACGGGAGTAGAATATTTCGGCATATGGGTGGAGCACCTGTATAATTCCAAAGGTGTGTTTTTGGGATCGGAGAATTCGACGATGATCAAGTTGAAGGCGTTATCGCCAGCGATCGGACTTTGTTCCGCCGCGCCGGATAACGAATATATTGACGTAAACTTCAACATGGGAGTATACGGCGGGGTGCAAGGATTCGACGAAAAAGGCAGGCCGACGGGTGTAGATAAGGATGATTTCAAGCTCGAATATGTAAAAGGCAGCGGAACCACTGAGAATGTGACTATTCGGGCCATCGGCGCAAATACGGGTTCAGACCCTGCAAATCCCGCTGTATTGAAAGGAGGAGAGAAAACGGTCCGGGTCTTTCTTTCTCTTACAAATCCGGCAACCGGCGGGGCGGGGGCGGAGACTGTCAAAATCTCTCCGAAGAATGATGAATCCATTTACAGTGAGGATAAACAACCTGTACCTTCCAGCAGTTCGACCGGAAATGTCAATCTCCATGCTTCGTTCCCCGTGATTGAATCCTATAAGCTAGCAGCGGACAACAGCCATATTGATGTCGACTTCAATCTGGGCGTTTATGGGGACAGTGCGCATACTCTCCCTGTTTCCGCACCCAACTTCAGCGTGAATTTCTATACCTATTCCTATAACGGCGGACGTGCAACTGTCGCAACCATCGGAGCAATAACAAGACAGGACGGATCGCCGCTTGAAGCCGGTGACAAAAATCTGAGGCTGCGGCTCAATATCACGGGAAAACCCAGCGGCGCTGAAACGATTGCGATCTACCCTTCCTCAGCCAACCAGATCTATAATTCCATGGGCAAGTCCATTCTTTCCGGTTCCAGCCAAAGGGTGCCGGACACCTTCCTGAATCCTGTTCCGGAAATTCTTACAGGGACTCTGGCTGCGAATCTGAGTTATATGGACGTTACGTTCAGCTGCGGTGTTTATGGGGATGCGGCTCATACTGCGGCAGTGGATGCAGATGACTTCAAAATCGTATTCAACAAAAATACCGGAGGCTCTGCAACCGGCGTAACAATTGATTCAGTAAAGAAAACGGATACGGAGGACAAGGACGATGCTGCTTCCGAGCTGACAGGAGGAGAGACGGCGTTTCGTTTTTTCCTATCGATTGACGGCAGCCAGAATGGGCAGGAAACGATCCGGATCATGCCTGCCGACGGCAACTCCGTATACTCCGGCGCCGGCAACCCTATGGCGCAGGAACAGTCAACTCCGTCCAGAAACCTGACCGTTGGACCTCCCGAGATTACCAGCGCAAAGCTTGCGCGGGATAACAGCTATATCGATATCAATTTTAGTTCAAGCGTATATGGTGACAGTATTCACAGTACAGGTCTAAATGAGGAGGATTTCAGCCTGTCCGTCGAAAGCAACAACGGGGATGTAAACAGAGCGCATATTTCTTCTGTAAGGCAGATCGACGGAACGACCCCGCCCTCAGGCGGCGAAAAAGCTCTGAGACTGTATCTTGTTACCCAGAAAGTCGTTACAGATGAAAAAACAAATGAGACGATGCTTGTGGCGACGTCGGCAAGCGGGACAGAGAAAATTGAAGTGAAGCCGGCCGGCGGGAGCTCAATCTATTCCTTCTCCGGGACGGCAATGGATGCCGCGCAGACAACAGGTAAAATCAGCCTTGCCGAAATTCCCAGGATTGTCTCCGGCGTGATGGCGGCGGATTACAGCTATGTCGACGTGACCTTCAGCAAGGGAGTGTATGGCGGAAGCAACGGCAGGACACCCCTTTCGGCAGGCAGCTTCCTGCTGTATTTCGAGCGGAATGGAGGCATCGCAACGAATGTCTCCATCAAAGCCGTGCGCAAGGCATCCGGTACGTCGCTCTCAAGCGCGCCGGCACTCACGGGCGGGGAGACGACTGTCCGCGTATTCCTCAGCGTACTCGGAGCCGCCGACGGCAAAGAGTGGATCAAAATCCTGCCGGCTGGTGCCAGGGCGATCTATGACTCGTCCGGCCGCGCGATGTCGGATGATAAATCGACAGGAATGCTTTACCTGAAGGGCAGTACGCTTCAAATCGTATCGTCTTTCATTGCTGAGGATAACAGCTACGTTGATGTCAATTTCAATGTCGGTGTGTACGGAGCTGCCGACGGCGATTCTCCGGTCACTCTGAATTGTTTCGGGATTGCCGCCACCGACGGCAGAATCGCTTCAGTTACCAAAACGGACGGGGAAGCATTGACGGGTGGCGAGACGACCCTGAGGTTCCACTTGAACTTCCCGTATGTGCAGTATCCGGGAGCCGCTTTTGCAATTGTTCCGGCTTCTTCATCGGGGGGACCGAAGGTATATAACGCAAACGGGGCCGAAATGCCGCTGAACCAGCAGACCGGCATGATCCCGCTGAACAATGTGGCGTTGGATTCCAGCGAATTGTCCCAAAACAATGCGTATATCGACTTAAAATTCGATATGGGCGTTTATGGAAACAATGCGCAAAATACGCCCATCGGCCCGGAGGATCTGGCGCTGGAATTCAGACAGAACGGAGGTACGGCGACAGGCGCAGCGATAAGCTCCATCCGTCCGGCGGACAATGCCGTCGAGGCGGATGCAGGTACGCTCAAAGGCGGTGAGGCAACCGTAAGGGTATTCCTGAAGGTGAGCGGAAATCCGGATGGTAAGGAAACGGTAAGCCTTTCGACTGTTCCGGGAAGCGTCATCGGATCGCATATTCTCGCGGGAGTATTGACGACGGGCGCAATATCCATGTACTCCGGCGCTTTCAAGGCCGTTTCCGCTGCCATGGGCGACGATAACGCCTATGTTGACATGACCTTCAGCCAGGGGATATACGGGGATGCCGCAGGCAGGACTCCCGTGGACGCAAACGATTTTGCGGCAAGCTTCTCCGGAGGACCGGGATCCCTGACCGGCGTGAGTATTGCAGCCGTCGGGAAACCGGACGGTGAAAAACCGGGAACGGCTTCCATGCTGACAGGCGGAGAAAAGACGGTCCGTATTTTCCTTTCCGTGTCGGGAACCTTAAGCGGATCGGAAAGCCTTAAAATAGAACCGAAAACAACGTCATCCATCTATCCGCTGCATGGTGCGGCCTTGTCCGGAGAGAACTCTTCAGCCACTGTACAGATGATTTCCAACAAGCCGGAAATTCTCTCATCGGTGATGGCAGCCGGCAGCAAATATGTAGATGTCATATTCAATATAGGCGTATATGGGACCGCCTCTTCAGGACCGGTGACCAGGGACAGCTTCGATTGCGCTTTCAACGCCAATGCGGGAAATGGCGGGAACGGCAAAATCACCGTATCCGTAAACTCCGTCAGGAAGCCTGACAGCGGGAGCGAAGCATTTGCTTCCGCTCTGACGGGCGGGGAAAAAACGCTCCGCTTTTTCCTCAAAATCAACAAGGCTCCCGGTTCGACGGCAACGGATTCCATCATACCCACCGGCC
Organism: Bacillota bacterium; assembly: GCA_023399355.1. Lineage (GTDB taxonomy): Bacteria > Bacillota > Clostridia > Acetivibrionales > DTU013 > UBA1305. The sequence continues at coordinate 42,933 of JAEWQC010000006.1, forward strand.
TGGAGACGATTGTCATCACCCCTGCGCAAACCATATATTCCAGTACAGGGCAGCAATTGAGCACGTCCGCGTCCACCGGCCCGGTCGGCCTCCTTGCCCCGGAGCCGGAATTCGGGGATTGCTCCGCGTCGCAGCAGAGCGGTACCGATAAGAAGCTCCAGTATATTGATGTCAAATTTACCACCGACGTTTTTGGGGCCGCCGACGGTTCCACCCCTGTCGATCCGTCCGATTTTGAATTGCTGTTCGCCAGGAACTCCGGAAATGCGGAGAGGGCGGAGATCCTGTCCGTCTGCAGGCCTGATCCGGCCGAGCCTGCAAAGGACTCGGAGCTGACGGGAGGAACCTCCGCCATCAGGTTCTATCTGAAGACCTATTTTGGAAATGGCGCTAACGCAGTCGAAGCTTCGACTTCGGGTGTGGAGACTGTGGTTATCAAGCCAAAAGACAATTCCATTTTCAACAGATCAGGACAGGCAATGGCTGTGACAAAAGCAACAGATGCGCTGAAGCTTGCGAATATGTTTCCAAGGGTCGTTTCGGCAAGAGTGGGACCCGGGAACGGTTATGTCGACGTTACCTTCAGCACCGGTATTTACGGTAATTCCGGGAGTACCGGCAAGGCGGCTTATTATTCCAATTTCCAGGCCGTGTTCACCAGAAACGGAGGTGCGGCGACAAACGCAAACATCAACTGGGCTGCGAAACCCGACAACTCCGACAGGCTGCTGGCAACGACGCTGGTCGGGGGCGAGGAGACGATCCGGTTCTTCCTTACGGTAACCAATGTGCCAAGCGGAGTCGAGATGGTAGAGATCGTACCTGCCAGTCCCCAATTGAGGGACGCAGACGGGCTGACGCTGAAAGCAGCGCAGTCAACCGGCAGGCTCAGGCTTGTCACCCCGTACCCTCCCCAGTGGTCATTGTCCGGTTCAAGCGAAGAAGCCCCGGGATGGATGTCGGACTATAGAATCAGTACGGGAAATGCGCATACGCTTGTCGTAAAAAACGACGGTACCGTCGCGGCATTCGGGGAGAACTCCCAGGGACAGGCAAATGTGCCGGGAACTTTGTCCGGCGTGGACTCTGTGGCTGCCGGGGATACATTTTCGGCAGCTCTGAAAAAGAATGGAACACTTGTCGGGTGGGGTGCGCTCAAGATACCGGCTGGAATGACAAACGTAAAAATGATTGCAGCCGGCGGCAGCACGTTGTTCGCACTCAGGGCCGATAGCAGCGGGGAGTACATATCATTGGTCGGGGACGATTACTATAAGTATGACGATGACAACGACAGGAATTATTATGTTGAGAAACTGAAGCTAATGGACAAGGATGTGCCGGTCAAGGCAATATCAGCAGGCAGCGACGAGCATCTGCTAGTGCTCAGGAACGACGGCACGGTTGAAGCCTACGATTATAATGACCGGTTGACTTCCGACTATTATGGGCAGTGCAGCATACCTGAAGGCCTGAAGGAGGTCAGAGCCGTTTCCGCCGGATTCGGCTTCTCCCTGGCGCTGAAGAAGGACGGCACCGTCGCGGGATGGGGAAATGTCAGGCTGCCGACGGGTGGACTCGTCAATGTTTCCGCGATATCCTCCTCTCTGAGGGGGTACTGCGTGCTCAAGACGGACGGTACCGCAGAGGTTTATGATATCAACGGCGTCAAGCTTATAAATAGCGGTACGGCTGTCCTTAGCGGCATAATCGGGGTCAGCGCGGGAGCGGATACCTATCTTTTTGTCAGCAGGGACGGCACTGTGGATGGCCTGCGGGATACGGGAGTATTCGGGTATATGGAGGATATCGATACTCCGGCGGACTTAAACATTTATAAGCATGTGCTGAATGGGACGATCTCCGGTAACGCATTCGTAACTCTCGAACTAAGGGATTCAACCGCGGTAAATGCCGCAAAACTTGGCATGTATGGCGGCAACGGCTTGAGAGGCATCACCGCGGCGGATCTGAAGGTGGAAATTGTAAAGGGCAGTCAAAGCCTGCTGGGGATAACGATCACGGATGTGAAAAAAGGATCGAGCATATATGAGGATGCCGCCGCCGGCGATACGGCTGTCAGAGTTATGCTCAGGGTAGCGGGAGTGCCCGACGGTACCGAGAGATTCGTCATCAAGCCCACTACGAGCTTCTCTGTGGCGGATGCTTCCGGCAATTCCATTTTCGCCTCACAGCCGTCAAATGTGATCGCGCTGGACAGGGGCTCCGAATACGAGCTGTATTCCAGGAGGATAGACGCAGGCTGGAGCCATACCGTTGCGATGAAGGATACGGGATACGTCTTCAACTGGGGGGACAACACCTATGGACAGGCTCCCGCAATGCTGAACCGGGACAATGCGGTGCAGGTTTCCGCCGGATATCATCACACGGTGGTTCTGCTCCATGACGGAACAGTGAAGGAATGGGGCGAGAATTATTACGGTCAGCTGGATATGCCCGGTAACGTTAAAAATATCATGCAAATATCGGCCGGCGGATACCATACGCTGGCGTTGAAGTCGGACGGCACCGTTCTTGCATGGGGGGATGATTTCTATAAACAATGCACGGTACCTCTGGGTCTGTTCAATGTGATTGCCGTTTCCGCGGGCGGGCATCATTCCCTCGCCCTGAAGTCCGACGGCACGGTGGCCGCCTGGGGGGACGACAGCTTCAGGCAGTGCAGCGGCATGCCTTCCGGACTGAAGGAGGTGGTCGCGGTTTCGGCGGGCGACAACTTCTCCCTTGCATTGAAGCGGGACGGGACAGTCGTCGCCTGGGGGAATAACGATAAAGGCCAATGTACGGTACCTTCTGGTCTGGCAAACATAAAAGCGGTCTCTGCCGGCTACAGGCATGCGCTCGCTCTGAAGTCGGACGGTACGGTGGTCGCCTGGGGGGACAACAGCAAAGGTCAATGCACGGTACCTTCAGACCTGACAGGTGTATTTGCTGTTTCTGCAGGGGCATATCACAATGCCGCCATTAAAAGCGACGGCAAAATTATAGCCTGGGGCGACAACAGCGCCGGACAGGCCGCTGTTCCCGAAAGCGGACTGCCGCCGAAGGTCGTGTCGGCTGTAATGGCTGAGGACAACAGTTATATAGATCTGCAGTTCAATGCAGGCGTATACGGATCTCCTGATGGAACGGGCCCGCTGAAGACCGGTAATTTCAAAGTGGTATTTGACGGAAAATCCGCTGGCGGCGCTACGGGAGTTTCCATCTCATCCGTCAGAAAAAACGACAATCCGCTGGAGAGCAAAGCTTCCGCTCTTACCGGAGGTGAAAATACCGTCCGTGTATTCCTCACATTCTCCGGCGTGATAAAAGGCGTCGAAACGGTCCAGCTGACGCAGGATAGTGCAAAACCGATCTATGACATGTACAAGGTGCCAATACAGAATGCAAACCTGACACCGGTATTTACGCTCAAGTTACAGAAAACCGGAAATGACATTATGGTCGACAATATCAGTTCCGGCGTGGGGACAAAATATGAAGTCGTGGCTATTGACAGCACAGACGGCAAATCGGCGCCCGTCTACGATTATGTTCCGTCAAACAATTGTTACAGCATATCCTGGGAGCATGAACTTAAAACGGCGGGTGCTACAAAAAATGCGGACGGGTTTTATGAAAGCAATAATACAATGCTCATTGCCGGTTTCTACAGTAAAGAGAAAAACCATGCCAACCAGGATATAACACAGGTGACATTCAACAGCAAGCCTATGAAATTCCTGAAGACAGCAGCCATCGGCGACATGAAGCTTGATCTGTACTACATGCTCGGCAAGGATTTTCCGACTAATCCCGGCAAGTATAAGGTTACTGCGTATTACAGGGGTTCAAACAATTTACTTTACGGGAAAGCGGTATCCCTGACAAATGTTGCCCAGATGGCGCCTGAGAATGCCGCGTCCACTCTGGATGACGGAACGTACTGGAATATGAGTACGGCCCTGGAAACCAAAACAGATCATGCAATGCAGGTCGATTTTACCGCAACGCCAAACAACAATGAAGTGGCAATGAAGACAACGAACCGGGACAAGGCCGGCGCCTATGTGACAAATTGCAACGATTCCGTCTATTATAAAGACTGGGCGACAATATCCGCATCCGTACGGAGCGCCGAATATCCCAAAGAAGACATATCCTATGAATTAACTCCGACATATGACACTCTGCCCGAGCTGCCTGCCGGAAACAAAATCGCTTTTGTCCAGGACGCCGGCAGTTCAGGGAATGCGGCAGCAGGACGCCAATTTACCTTCACGTCCGGTGACGATGGCGCAACTGTCACAATACTCAGCTCGCCGGATGGAAATAGCTGGACCACCTCGACATGCTCGCTGCCCGCTATTACCTATCAAGGTTTTACCTATACCTATTTTGGCAAAACGGAGATTACGGACTGGGCTGCATATCAGGATACCGCATCCGGCACGACCAGGTATGTAGCTATTGGAAATGCAAATGTCGGCCGATACAAACAGGACGGCTCAGCCGAATATGAAACGGAAGAGTATACGGATGAAGGCGGGCACCCGCAAACACACAGATGGACCTATGAGACAAGTATCAAGGTCTACCTTATGTCTTCGGACGGCGAGCATTGGACATCGGGTTATTACCCGGACTTTGTATTCGGGAATTATGAGAATGTAAAAAACGGATCTTTGTATACAAAATTCAAAGAGATCGTGTGCAACAACAATGGATTGTTTGTTGCATACGACAATGCAAATGTCTATTATATGATCTACTCCGATACGGAATGGACATTGGGGAAATCCTTTGAGAAGGACAGCCAGGGGAAGGTTGTAAACACGCAGTACAATTACCTGACGGGGCTGTTTACCAGGAATAATATCCTTGTGCTGACCGGCAGGGGACTGGATGATGAAAACCTGAATATTTACTGGTCAACGGGGGGCAGGGATTGGAAGCAGGCTGCCGTCACGTACAGGGATCCAAAGTTCTACGAGTACGACAAAACAGCCAGGAAGACGATCTGGACATACAGCAGGTCATTTACCGGAATGACTTATGCGCATGATACGTTCGCCGCCTCCAATGAATATACCATCGCGGCGTCGCAGGACGGGAAAAACTGGAGCGTGTACAAATCGGACAAACAGGGTTCCGATCTTGTGGCGTTCCATGACACCTTCTTCCGGACGGTATATTACCATACGGCTTCGGGAAATGCATGCTGGCTGCTGAGCTCCGACGACCTTCTGGACTGGCAGGTGGAAGACAAGGACTTCCTGCTGAGCGAGTTCACTCCGGAGGGAGCCAAGAAAACACTTACCGCAAATACCGTTCGCAATGGGTTCGAAGCCATGACGCTGGAGTTGGCGGCACCGGAAGACGGGGATGTCAAAGTGCCTGTGAACAGTGTCCTGACCATAAGCTATACTGATGAATTGAAGCAGGGCGCAGATTTTAAAAGAATCTCACTGACAACCGCGGCCGGGATCAATGTACCTGCCGGTCTCCTGCTTGACGGCGAAAACGGGACCATGAGCATTCTGCCCAAAGATGATCTTTCGCCAATCACGAAGTATATATTGACTATACCTGAAGGTGCTTTGATAAACACGACCAGTATGAAGGCAAACAAACTGCTGAGGATTGCATTCACAACGGGCACCTCCACACTCCCGGAGATAACCGGTGATAATCTCGGATCGGCTGAGAATCCCTTCGATGTCGATTCGCCGCTGAACCTTTGTTATTCGCGGGATATTGCCGTAAATTTACAGACATTGTTCGATAAGATAACGGTTGCTCCAAAAAACAATCTGTCAAATAAAGTTCAACTGGACAGGAGGATTGAGGGAACAAAGCTGATTCTGACACCGGCTGTGCCTCTGCAATATACTACTGCATATATGATCACAATACCGGACGGGGCCGTTAAAGATTTGTTCGGCATTGAGGCGGGTGGGAAAAGCATAGAGTTTATGACCGGAGCGGACAGCAAATTACCTGTGGTTGAAAGAACCGATCCGGTTGACTTGGGCGAACGGATTGCGACTGCTAATCCGATCTGTGCATATTTCAGCGAAGCGGTTACGAAGGGAGCCGGTTTCGGCGGGATTACACTCCGGGATATCCGGTCCGATACTGCAACTGAAGCAGAGGTTACTCTTAAGGATGAAATTGTAAATGGGACCACAAGAACCGCACTGATCATCCAGCCTGCAGCCGAACTGGCCCTCCACCACACCTACCGCGTAACGATTCCGTCCGATGCGGTCAGGGATGCGTCAAACAATACGTTGGCTTCCGAATACTCCTTTGAGTTTACGGAGGAGATCAGAAAATCTTATCCTGTGCTTGTCGGATCGTCTCCCTCGAACAATGCCACCGAGGTGGACTTCATGGGCGATATCGTACTCACCTATGATCGCCCGATTAAAATGACGGATTCCTTCAGCCTGCCGGGATTTGTCTCCATCAAAAGCCAGGATGCAAACCATAGCGGAGTGGTCCTGTTCACCGCCAGGGTCGAAGGTAGTAAACTGATCATCACACCCAACCGGACGCCGAAGGATACACCCTATGATGCGTTGCTCTACGGCTGGCCTTATGAATTGCGCTATACCGGAGAATGTATCAGCGATTTATATGGGAATAAAGATATCACTGACATCCATTCGATTCTGTTTACCATTGAAAGCCAGAAAATTGAATCAAGGTATCCGGCTGCGGACGGTTCGGACATTCCGCTCAATGCGGGCATCAGGGTGATGTTTGGCTCCAGGTTCGACAATGCTGTCAAGGGAGCAAATTTTGCGGATATCAGGGTGAGCAGGATGGATGTGAGCGGAGGAAAGACAACCTATACGGACATCGCCTCCCATGCGGTTCTAAGCGGAAACAGCCTTTACATCTCCCCGGAAGAAGATATGAGCCCCCTGAAGACATATGCCGTCGAGATTCCAAGAGGCGCAGTCAAAGGTTCCGGAACAGGTGTGAACAATTATGATGCGTTCAGCTTCACCACAGGCACCGATTCCTCCAATACCGGCAGCATCGAGGGACCTGATGCGCTCAGAACCGGAAACGGACTTTTGGAGGGGGCAGCGGCAAATTTCAAATCCGTGGGCTATCCTGAGGGCACCGGCTTCGTCTGGGATTTCGGAGACGATGCAACCGCATCGGGCGCAGCTGTATCTCATATGTTCACAACACGCGGCGAATATAACGTGATGCTGGTTTATACAAATTCAGCAGGCGAGCCGCGTACTATACGCAAAGCTGTCAGCGTACTCAAACGACCTGATCTCTCATCTGTACAGCTTGATGCCACACCTTCGGCTCCTGTTGCGGTTCCGGCCGGGAGCAGCGCCGAATGGGTGGTTTCGCTCAGGAGCGGAGGACAGCCCCTCGGAAAGGCGCCGATCCTTGTCAGCAGGGTCTATCCGGTTACGGAAAACAGGCCGCCGGAGGTCCTGACGACGATCGAAACCGACTCCAATGGGTATGCGAGCTACACCGGCACGCTTCCTGAAGGAGTATCGGAGTACTATGTGAAATTTACGTATGAAAACAGTTACAATGGCGTGACAGTGAAAAAAGAAATCAGAAGGATCATGAAGAGTGCGGTAGGAAAGGTTGAGGTATCCGGATACGTCATCAACGACAGGAATGTTGTCCAGTCAGGTGCTGCCGTGAAGATTGGAACCACCTCTGTCAGGACGGACAACACCGGATATTACAAGATAACCGGACTGGACGTCGGTACATATACCATGCTCGTCAGTGCGAACATGCATTATGACAGTGTAACGGAAATATCGCTTGCTCAAAAGAGCCTGGTCAAAAACATTACGCTCACAAAACGGTCGCCCACCGGCAATCCGTCAGTCAGTACCATATACATAAACAATGCCGCTCCGGCATACGGACAGAATTTTTACTTCCTGCAGGGGATTGACGCGCCGATAGCGGTACACGCACTCATCGACTGGAATGGTCATGATCCGGGGTACGTTGAATTCAACCTGAACGGCACGGTCACCAGGAGTACAAACTTTGAGTTTTCGTTGAATGCAAAGAATCTCAAACAGGGCGATCAGCTCCTGATTGCCTGTGTGACTGCCGATGGCGTCCGGTCGGCTGCTTCCAACGCCCGCATCAATATCATCGAATCGCTTCCGAGAGAGTTTCCCGTCGATTTGAAACCGACATTTGTCGGGAATAAATATGTCATCGACCAGTATATTCCCCTGACAGGCATCAGTACTCCCTATATCGACAATATCCCGCTGCTCTCGGGAGGACCGATTTCCTTCCTGTCGCAGCCGGCCCGCGTAACCGGGTTTATGGGCCTGGACGGCACATTCACCGCTGTCGTCGGGAAAGGGGTCGATGCCAAAGCCATCAGTTATGCGGCGCAGAACAATATGCTGCAGAAATATCTGGCGAGGCAAAACGCATCGACCCAGGCGGAAATAGATGAGATCAACGGCAGAAGGTCAAGCTCCCAGTTTGGCAGCTTCGAGTTCAGCGCGAACCTGGACGCCAACTTTAACTGGAACTATATCCCGGATTTAGGCAGGTGGCAATATCTCACGGGAGATATTGCCCTGAATGTGGATACCGAACTGTACGGCAAGAGATCATGGGGCATCAAGGGGATCCCGGTGAGCGCTTTCCTTGCCGGACAATTCACACTTGAGATGGATGCGTCCCTGAAGTCGACGGGATCGATAGGAAACTACACCAGCGGATACCTTGACTTCTCCAAAATCGAGATCGAGATTTCCGGCGGATTGGATGCGTTTATTGCAAGCGCGGGCATCTACTTCGCAGGAGGCGGAAAGGTCAGGATCGATTTCCCGTCGGCGGATGTCAAACATTACATCTACGTCAAGGGCTACGCGAAGCTGAAAGCGCTGCTCTGGAGCGTAAATTACCCATTCCTGGAGTACGGCTGGGGCGATGACTATGCCACCGGCAGCAAGGTTTCCTCCTTGATGTACGATAAAGCCGCCGGTCTTTATGATGTGAAGGAAAATGAGCTTCAGGAAATGAGCAGGGATTACATCAATGGCCAATCGGGATGGGAGCCATACGGGACGGAGATTACAGGGTCGGTGCCGGTGTCAGACGACTCAGCTTCAATGCCGGGCAGCAGAGCTTCGGCATCAGCAAATGCAGCTTCAGATTCATACAGCACAGCTTCGGTACCGGACAATGCTGTTTCAATGCGAAGCAGCGCAGTTACGGCATTAAGCGGAACAGCCACAGCGACAAGCAATACTGCCCAAATGCAAAGCAGTCCAGCTTCGGCATCAAACAGCACGACAAAGACGACGCTGCGAAGCAATACCTACCCGTATACCGATCAGAAGCTTGTACCGTATGACGGCGGTGCGCTGATGGTGCTACTTGAAGATGATCCGGGCAGAACCTCCCTCAACAGGACAAGAGCGTCTTATTCCATCTACAACGGCAGCACATGGACAGCTCCGCTGCCGATAGAACCGGATGATGAGACGGCGGACTTCAAACCTGTGGCGGCTGCCACAACCAACTGTGTCCTGGCGGCATGGGAAAACCTGAAGGATGTTATGCCAGGGGACGCCAAGCTTGGAGATGCGCTTAAAAGTGAAGAGATCCGCGCCGGCTTTTATGATTCGGCGACGGGAAAATGGAACAGCCCCTACGACCTGACATCGGACAGCTACCTTGACCATTCGCCCCAAATAGCTGCGGGCGGTGGCAGCGGCATTCTGACCTGGGTCAAGAGCAAATCGGACAATTACGATTCCGCCCTGAGCAATGCCTATTCGGCTAAAGATGAGATCATGTTCTCGAAATGGGACGGGAGCAGCTTCAGCAAACCGGACGTCATTGCTTCGCCCGACGGGATCGTCATTGATTCCTCCATTGCATATGATGGGACTAACGGAGCGTTCGCATGTACGCTGGACGGAGATAACGACCTTAGTACCACCGATGACCGCGAGATTTATATCATGACGTACGACGGAACAAAGTGGAGCCCGCTCAGCCGGATGACAGATAATACCGTCAGGGACTCTTCACCCCAGGTTTGCATCGATAAAAACGGGAAAGCTTTCCTTGCCTGGAGCGAAGACAAAAAGCTCATGTACGCGGCGGATGCGGGTTCGGATCAGCCTCAGCTCAAAACGGCTCTTGAGGATACGATCGTCACCGAGCCTCTCACAATGACCCTGAAAAGTGACGGCAGTATTGCTCTGATCTGCCCCGGCAAGTCGTCTGAAGGCGGACAGGAACTGTATATGATGACATATGACTTTGAATATGATGCCTGGAGTAACGAAATAGAGCTTACGTCGGATCAGGCAAACAACTACTCGCCCAGTTCGGTATTTATCGGCAATCAGCTTGTGACCGTCTACAACAGGGCGCAGGTGGTTGAGGAAACCAATCCTGCGGATGGGCAAACCTACCCGGCAGCGAGCGACTGTGCCGATCTTGTGATGTCCTCCGTAACACTCAGTCACGATCTGTCAGTTACATCTGCTGCAATTACGATGTCGGATAATAATCCGTATCCCGGAAGTGTCATTACCATCGGTGCAACGATAGAGAACAAGGGAATGTTCGCCGAACCGGGAGTTGAGGTTTCATTCTACTACGGAGATCCCGGCAAGGGCGGAACACTGATAAAAACGGTGACCGTTCCCGGCCCCGTCGTTCCGGGTGACGCGGCATATGCCTCGACCGAATGGGAAGTGCCTTCCGGCGGGACGGAAACCGAACTGTATGTTGTGGCGAATTATAAGGATAAATCAACCACGGACGGGAACCCAACGGACAATACCGCGGTCAGAAAGATCGTGAGTCCCGATCTCGAGATATCGGCGCTGAAATGTACACCGGCAGGAGAAGGAAAATACGCTATTTCGGCAACAGTAACCAATATCGGCCGTTCGGATGTCGCAAATGCAACCGTCTCATTCAACCGCGGCGACCAGGCAGGCAGCCTGCAGGCTGTCGGAACGGCAGACACCGGAGCGCTGGGCAAGGGCGAGGCAAAGGATGTATTATACCTGTGGCCGGCGGACCCAGGCGTGTGGATAACGGAAGAAAACAGCTCCAATCCCGGCAAAGTGGATATTTTTGCTTCGGTTGAGGCAACGGGCGGTACGGCTGAGACGGAGCTTTCGAATAATCTGTCGACGACAACTCTTGTAAGGAAAAGCCTGAACATACTGGCAACCGATCCGTCCAACTACGGAAAAAACGTCGGTATTGACAAGACTGTCAATATGACCTTTGACAGTACAATCAAGAAAGGCGGCGCTTTTGAGAACATTACGCTGGCAGGTCCGGATAATATACCGGCAGCTGTCACAAAAACCATAAGCGAGGATACGTTAACCATCAAACCGAATTCACCGCTTAAGTACGGCAGTACCTATACGCTCAGAATTCCAGCTTCTGCGGTCATTATTGCGGAGAGCGGCATATCCGGCAGCGAGTGTACAATCACTTTCAGCACGGAAACGAACCCCCAAGGCCCGGGTAATCCTGACAACCCGGGCAATCCAGGCGGGAATCCGGGCAATCCGGCTTCCGGCAACCCAGGTACGAACTCGGATAAGGATAACGGAACCAACACCGCCATCGTATCCGGGGCTTATAAAGGAACGGTTGAAGTGAAGACGGATGCCGGAAAGGGACAGGCGACAGCCATCCTTGAGGAGGCATTCCTTCGGCAATCAAAGGATTCTCTCTCCATACGGCTGCCCAAAATTGAAAAAGCCGTATCCTATGGTTTGCAGCTGCCATCGTCCGCCTTATTTGCGAAACCGGGAGACCGTAAGATTAAAATGATATGTGAAAACGGCTCTATCACGCTTCCATCCAATATGCTTACGAAGGATCAAGCCGGGAGTCATGAGACTGTGTCTGTCACTATGACAAAAGTTAATGCCGGGAATCTGCCGGGCGAAGTTCAAAAGCTGGTTGGAAATAAGCCTGTTATTGAGCTGAAGCTGAAGGCTGACGATAAAATGATGGAATGGAGCAATCCCGATGCGCCTGTTACGGTGTCCATTCCATACAAGCCGACTGCGGCGGAGCTGTCGGATCCCGATAAGATCGTGATCTGGTACATTGACGGTTCAGGCAGCCTTACTCCGGTTTTTGCCAGCTTTTATGACCCGGAGACGGGAATGGTGACATTCAGGACAACCCACTTCAGCTATTATGCAGTAGCGTATGTAAAAAAGAGCTTTACGGACCTGAAAGGTTATTCCTGGGCAAAAGCTCCCATAGAGGCGCTGGCTGCCAGAGGAATCCTGAACGGCATGCCTAAAACCATGTATTATCCGGGAAAGAATATCACAAGAGCGGATTTCCTGTATATGCTCGTAAGAACGTTGGGGCTGAGCACCGGGTTCAAATCCAATTTCTCCGATGTAGACAAAAATGCATACTACTGGAACGAACTTGGTACCGCAAGACAGCTCGGCATTTCTCTCGGAAGCGGGAACAATCAATTCCGTCCGAATGACAAAATATCAAGACAGGACATGATGGTGCTGACCGTCCGTGCAATTGAGAAGCTCGGAGAAATGAAAACGCAAGGCGCATCGGATAATCTGGCTCAGTTCAGCGATAAAAAACTCCTTTCGGCATATGCAATCGACAGTGCGGAGTATGCAGTAAATGCAGGAATGATCAAAGGAAACAAAGGCCTTTTGAATCCGTTGGGAGGCTCGACCAGGGCTGAAGCGGCCGTCATGCTTTATCGATTGTTCAAATCAAGGTAATGCGTCAGCCTGCAACCTGACGGGAAATTGGGAAAGCCGTGAGGCCGCTGAAACATAGCGGCTTCAGGGCTTTGTTGTAACATAAATAAACCCCCGGCTCTGCCGGGGGAGACAAAGAGCTTTAGCTTCAAATAGATAAAAAAAACCTCCAATGTAAGAATTACCACATAGTATTTGCAGCGAAGTATCGCAGGCAAGTGATATTTGGGAAGATAAAGCAAGACATAGGAAAAATGCTAAGGGAGCTGTGCGAAAGAAAAGGAATAGAGATAATAGAAGCGGAGTGTTACAAAGACCATGTACATATGCTCGTATGGATACCACCCAAATACAGCGTATCAGAGATTGTGGGTTATCTAAAAGGAAAAAGCTCACTGATGATATTTGATCGGTTCGCCAATTTAAAGTACAAATATGGCAACCGACATTTCTGGTGTAAGGGAAAAATATTAAGTATGTAATACTTCAATGTGCTGCAATGCAGGGCATTTATATCATAAATATGGAAGAGACGACAAATATGTTTTTTATCTTGAAACTCATTTGGAAAAGGGAAGTGAAACATATGTAGCGCTGATAAATTATTATAAGGAGCATGATAATTTTGACGGGGCATGCCGAGTGGCAGAACAGGCGCTGGAAAAATGCAAAGATGATCTGACGGAGGCTTTTATATATCTCCTTGTTGATGCGGAAAAGAGAGAAGATAAAGACAAGTGCAAAAAAATTGTATAGCAGTGCGAAGAGAAGGCGATTGGCAGATATTAACCGAATAGATCAAGTGTTAAGTGATTTTAATTCAGGTAGTTATACTTGAAAAAAGATATTGTATGGGACTTGGCTTCAAATGACGAATTGATTTTATGACAAATTGAGAAGTATATATTTGACAGAATTACACTTATAACTCTTTACACAGGTGAATATTTCAGATAGAATAAATGCGAACAAATGTTTGGCACAGAGAAAAAAATGAAACAATCACAAATTGTGACCGTTAGGTATTTGGATATAGATCATCAATAAATCAAAGCGGAGGAAATAAACCTTATGGCAAAGAAAAAGAATAACGAAATCACCATCCGTTCCAGTGCAGCAGAATACTTGACATACGTTGCAGCGACAGGAGATGATCCTCAAAGCTTTGAAATGCACTATAAGGACGAAAACATCTGGCTTACGCAGAAAATGCTAGCAACACTATACAATGTAGAGGTTCATACTATAAACGAGCATATTTCTAAGATTTATACGGATAGTGAACTTGTACAGGAAGCAACTATTCGGAATAATTGCTAAAGCTCATGCTGAAAGTGAGTTTGAGAAGTATCGCATTATCCAGGACAGGCTGTTTCAATCTGACTTTGATAAATTAATTGAGGGCATAAGGAATGAAGAATAACATTTAAAGGCGTGGCAGCGGCAAAGTAAAGTACCGAGAAAACGGCAAGTAAAGTGAGGAAATCCGGCAATGAAATGTCAGAGATTTCGGCAATGGAAGTGAGGATTTAGCCGAAACAGAACCCAATTGGTGATAGGATTTTTGTATCTTACCTCAAAAGGGGGACAAATGATTGGGGGATTTCGAAATGTATTCAAAGATTCAGCAAGAAAAGGAACAGGGCTTTTCCCGAGAAACAGCAGCACGTCATCTGCCCTGTCTCCAATCGTCCCTTGTCTCCCCTGGCTCCAGAAAATAGGAGAATAATGAAAATTGTCGAAACATGTCGAGTTATAAGATATATGGCATATAAGTAAACCATTGACATTTGACTTGGCGAAGATTATAATATAAATCATCACATATTTTCCAATAATATGATGGTTTATGCACAAAAATGAAAGAAAAGTCTAGTAATCGTTTAAAAGCCAGATTAAGTGGAAACTCTCATAAAGAAGCTAAAAGAGCAGGATAGATGATGTTTCGATATATTGGTGGATTGATGAGAACATATAGCAATTATTGTGTATCTCATTTTTTGAAGGAAAGAAATTACTCAAAAAAATTGTTATATAGTAAAAGTACTTATCGGCGGTTAATCTCTGGCGGGTCACGTTAATCGCTGATAAGTATTATATGATAAAAAATCGATTCAACCTACTATTTAGAATATGTCAGATGACGAAGATTTGTCGTTGGCTGATTTCAAGTACTTATTGGAAGTTGGGTGGCGGGTCGCTTGATGGAAGATAAGGATTATACAGAGGTTAACCGCTAGTGTGCCAATTGGAAAAGTATGGCAGATAAAAGGGCGGAGCTGTATCTTGGCAGCATAGGCAGTGGAGGGGAACCAATGTCTTTCTGGTATATATTTTGGGTCTTGACGGGTCATGAGAGAAAAATTGAAAACAGGATACAGAGTCAGTTGTGTAATGAGGACATCGTACCTTTTATTCCCATGAGGGAAGTACTTTTTAAAAGAGCCGGTAAGGTGAAGAAAGAACTTAATATTGCGTTTCCGGGATACTTGTTTATCGAATCAGATTTGGAAAGCGTAGAGTTTTTACAACGCACACATCATTTTGTGAGAATATCAAAGGACATCATCGGGATCTTAAAATACAGTAATTCAAATGAGATTGCTGTCAGAGAAGAAGAGCGTGCAGCATTCTTGAGCTTATGTAATGTTAATCATTGTGTTGAGTCCTCAATGGGCTTTATTGAAGGAGATAAGTTTTACATTGAAAGCGGTCCTTTGGTTGGTATGGAAAACATTATAAAGGAGATTAACAGAAAAAAGATGGAAGCTTCTTTTGATATGGAGTTTCTGGGCGGAACAAGGCGGTTCACCGTAGGGCTTGAGTTATTGAGAAAAATAGAAATGGACAGTTCGATAATATAGATAGGTGCTTGATGTGGAGAGTGTGCAATTTGGTGATTTCACAGTATATATTATCAAAAATTAATGCAAATACAATTCTATGTCAATGTGAAATTCAAAATTTTAAATCTATCACACGAAAAACTTTGGATATATCGTGTGCAGCACCTATCAATCTACACACAAATTTACCATTAATGGTTGGCTTGAGTCATTCGCTGAGGGAAAAAGATATCAATTTTTTAATTTTACACTAAAGTAGCGATGTAAGAGTAATAATGGAGTTGTCGCGGGATGGCAGCACTGTGTAAAAGGTGAGTGAGAATATTATGAAAAACACATATGAGATCATTAATAACACGGAATATCCATATGATCATTCAAAAACAGTGATTGACTATTTTGATCAGCAAGCTATGGAACATCCGGAAAATAAAGCTTTATATTTTTTGAAGGATTATATGACATATGGTGCCTTCCGGCAAAAAGTAAATCAACTTGCTAATTATTTGATCAGCTTGAATTTAAAGAATGCAGTTATTGGTGTTTTAATGGACAAATCATTTGATATGATGATCGCCATATACGGTATACTGAAATCAGGTAACATATATATGCCGATTTCTCAGGATTATCCGGATCAAAGAATTTTATTTGTCTTAGAGGACAGTAATGCTGCCATCGTTATCGTAAACAAAGATTCCTGCATACAATTAAGTAACATAAAATCGAACGTAAATTATTTAGATATTGAATATGAAAAGATCCAGGTTCAAAGCAATGAATGCAAAGCTCGTTGCCTTCCAAATGATTTGGCATATATTATTTATACATCAGGTACTACCGGCAATCCAAAAGGTGTTATGGTAGCCCATCATTCTTTAATGAATCGCTTAAATTGGATGCAGCATACATACCGATTAACTGAAAATGATGTATTATTGCAAAAAACGTCGATATCGTTTGATGTTTCTTTATGGGAATTATTTTGGTGGCCTATGGCAGGAGCAAGTTTGTGTCTGCTTGCAAAAGGGCTTGAAAAATTTCCAATGGCATTAACTGAAATAATAGAAAAGTTTTCAATCTCAGTCATTCATTTTTGCCCTTCTTTGCTTAATTCGTTTTTAAATTATGTTATTGAAAACAAGAAAGAAGAATCAGTTAAATCGATAAGGCAAGTTATTTGCAGTGGCGAAGAATTACTCAAGTCGCATGTGGAGAAATTCAAGACAAGCTTGTATTTCAATAATAATACGCAGCTTGCAAATTTATATGGGCCGACTGAGGCGACTATCGATGTCACTTTTTATAACTGCGATTTTACATTTATTCCGAACAAAATACCTATTGGCAAGCCCATCCATAATACTAGGGTTTATGTCATCGGGGACAATGATAAATTGATGCCCATTGGTGAAGAAGGTGAATTGTGTCTTTCGGGAGTTTGCCTGGCAAAAGGATACATAAATAATAAGGAATTAACTGAAAAACAATTTGTCTTATCTGGCATTGTAAAAGATACGTATTATAAAACGGGTGATTTGGTTAAGCTATTGCCTGATATGAATTTGGTATTTCTTGGAAGAATAGATGAACAAGTAAAAATCAGGGGTTACAGGATTGAACTTGGAGAAATAGAAACTATTTTGGGAAAATACAATGGAATTCATGAATGTTGTGTCATTCACAAAAAGGTTGATGATCTTAATTATTTAGTGGCATTTATAGTGGCAGATGAAAAATTGGACGAGAAAAGTTTGAGAGAATATGTACATCAATTTTTACCATACTATTGTGTTCCTAATAAGTATATTTATGTTGATAAACTGCCTGTGAATATGAGTGGAAAAGCTGATAAAAAGGCATTGCTCTCTATGATATAAACAGACTAATAAGTGCGGGGATGTTTCATGAATATTTCTCTTGTTTACCCGGGAGTCGGGTCGCAATATACCGGCATGGGTAAAGCGCATTATGATCGGTTTAATATAGTCCGGGATACTTTTGATGAAGTGAGTGAGATTGCTAAAACCAATATAGCTACTATTTGTTTTGATAATGCTCGGAAAGAAGACTTAAATATTCTTGCAAATGCCCAAATATGCATATTCACATTAAGTATTGCTTATCATAGATTATTGAATTTATATTTATCGATATCTCCCCGTTTTTGTTGCGGTTATAGTCTTGGAGAATATTCTGCTTTGTGCAGCTCAGGCGCGCTCAGTTTACATGACGCAGTAAAGCTAATAGAGTTGCGCTCAAAAATATTACAGAAGATAACAGATTTAAAAATTGGAAGTATGCTCTGGATCGTTGAACTAGATGTAAATATGACGGAACAAATTTGTAAAGACTTGCGTGATGACGGATATTACATATATGTTTCAGGATACAATTCGCAAAAACAAACTGCCGTTTCAGGAGATAATACCTCAATAAAAAAAGCGATAGAGTTATTTGAGGAATTTGGTGCGTTGGTTATTCCTTTGGATTTATCGGGTCCATATCACTGTTCATTAATGCATGAAGCATTTGAATATATGAAAGACGTAACAGAAAAATATACATTTAAAAAATTATCGGATCCGGTCATAGCCAATTGGAATGCGTGTTTATATAAGGATGGACAATACTCTCAATACCTGATGAATCAATTGGTTCACCCCATATATTGGATGCAGACCATACAGAAGATATACAGCAGCAATCCGGATTTAATAATTGAGGTGGGACCTAAAGAAGTATTAACATATATTTCAAAAAAGAACTATGCAGACGTGCATGCTTTATCAATAGATAAAATAGAAAATTTTGAGAGAATATGTGATCTTTGTGAAAATAATTGTATGCATTAAGGGAATTGCTGTTTCTAAAATTAGTAAAAATGATAGTGATGATGAGTACAAAGTAGGCACAAAAGATATGTATGCTTTGAAAACAGCATTGGCATTAAAAGAAAGATATCCTTTAGTTATAGAAGTTATTTGTATGGCTCCTCACTCTTTATGTGATATTTTAAAAAGTCTATATATTTATGATATAAATAAGATTTATTTAGCAGCGGATAGCTTGTTTGCCGGCGCTGATACGTTTGCCACATCATTTGTCCTGCATAAGATGATAGAGAAAATAGGAATGGCAGATATCATATTATGCGGCAAGTCCAGTGATGACAGCGGAACGGCGCAAATTGGTCCAAGTTTAGCTGAACGATTGAAATATGAGCTTATCAACAATATATCATCAATTGAAATCGATGGACATCATATTAAATGCGAAAGTAGTTCGGAAAAAATAAAATATATGATTGAAACAGAGCAATCAATAGTTGGCACAATTGATTGCCCACCTATTGATAGCACATACCCATCGTTGAGAAATATTCTCGGACAAAAGAAAGATGTTACTATATTTAGTGCAAATGATTTAGGAATATCAATAAATCAGATACAATCAAAGACAAAAGTAGTAAAGTTATTTTCTTATGAAAAATCTGAAATCGGTGAGTTCATTACAGGAGATATTTCTGATATGGCAATAAAGTTTATTGATATTATTAAGTTATACAATTAACCGTTATGCAGCAAGAAGTAAGCATGTCATTTAAGAATGCAAGGGTTTGGGTATTTGGAGAACATGCCGATGGTGTGTTGTCCGGCATTTCACATCAGCTTTTAGGCATTGCATGCAAGCTTGCAAAAAAAATAGAATCAAAAATTATTATTGTATTGGTTGAATCAAATGAGACAATACATCGAGAGTGTATAGGTTATGGAGCAGACTATGTTATCAATGTATCTTCATATACCAATATTGATATTTTAGTTGACCTTGCTGACAAAATGCGGTTGATTGAAGAACCGGATATAGTTATATGCGGATCTACTGAATGGGGGATAAATCTTGCTCCAAGATTAGCTGTAAAATTAGGTGCAGGTTTGACGGCACATTGTGTCAACCTTGAGATATGCAGTGAAACTGGTCGTTTATTACAGACGCGGCCTACATCCTTTAATAATTTATTTGCGACAATTATCTCCACAAGTAAAATACAAATGGCGACTATAAAACCAAATCTGTTTTCTCCCAGTATTATTGATCAAAATAAAAAAGGACAGGTTATAGAATATCAGTCTTCGGAGTTTAAAAATGGTTACACTCTGCAAAAAATTATCCAATGTATTGAAGAGAATGCTGCGGATACTAACAGAATCATAATAGGAGTTGGAAATGGTATAGTAGATTATCAGGCATTTAAACTGGTTGAGTCTTTCGCCAATCTTATTCATGCGCCTATCTATGGATCACGGGAAGCTGTTGCTAAAGGATTGGTCGGGTTTGATCGACAGATTGGCATTACTGGTAAAACAATTAATCCGAAATTATATATTGCAATAGGGATATCCGGCTCGCATAACCATTTGCTCGGGATTTCAAAAACTACGAAAATTGTTGCTATAAACACAGACATTGGATCAGAAATGATAAAAGCAGCCAATTATAAAATTATATCGGATGCAAAGGATTTTCTTAAATTGATCCTTCAAAAAATTGTCGTTTAAATATAATAAAACAATACGAATAAAGAGTGATGAATAACATGGAATATAGTATTATCGAGATAGTACTGCGTTTTAATGGGAAATATTCACCAGGATATCAATATACTCCTGCTGAAAAAAACTCTTTACCGGTAATTTTACTTTGTCATGGAAATTATCAGGAAGGAAAGGATTCGAGAATTATACTGTCTATAGCAGAAAATTTAACTAAAAAGGGTTTTATTGTAGTGACATTTGATAACCTTTGTTATAATAAAGCATGGAAACCCGATGATGGTGAAATTCACAGTTCTGAAGAAATTGATATGCGATGGGCGGCATTTGCTGCTATTACATATATCCGAAATAATTACATTGAAAAGAAAATAATTGTTATCGGACATTCTATGGGGGCTTCAATTGCGCTATCAGTCAGTGCTTTGAGTGATTATATCAATGAAACTATTGCAATATCTCCAACAAGAATATCCGCATTTATTTTTGATGATAATGAATTAAATGATTTTTGGATGCAAAATAAAGACATTATTGAAACAAAAATTGATAAAAACGTTACGCGTTCAATTCGTTTAGATATGATGGCGGAAAATTACATCCCCTTTTTAAATAAAAAGAGAACTCTATTTATCTGTGGATATAAAGAACGATATTATAATTATAAAAAATGGATTAAATCCCTGGCAGAGTCAATAGGAGAAAGTTGTGAATCAATAATCATTCCCAATGCAGATCATTATTTTGGAATAACTCCCGGCAATGAAAATCAGGAAGTTTTTAACAATTTTATGAATAGTATATTTACATGGATAAATAAAAAATACGGAGAGATTAATATAAACCTGGTGAATGAACAAAAGACTGTGAATGAAACTTTGAAATGATATAAAACGATACAATGTCTGCAGCGGGATTTATTGCTATGTGCAAAGACTCTCTTGAGCTTCGGAGAATTATGTTATGAATTGTTTTATATGCATATCCGGACTTGATGGCTCGGGTAAAACGACACAATGCAAACTATTGTGTGAGTATCTATTGCAAGAAGATCCGATATATTATATTTTTGGAAACATAGAAGATAACAAGTACGTAAATAGAGCAACGATAAACTACTTGAAAAAAACGAATTTGTTTTTAAACAATACGCAGAAACATCTTATCAAGTCGGCATTTCACATGTATTTTGACATTGAGCAGCTTACTCATAATAAGTTCTATCATGACAGAATCGTAATTATGGACAGATATGTGGAAACGATATATGCACATGCCCAATTATATGGTTTAGAGCCGGAAATTATTAGTGATATCTTTAAAGATATATATATCAGACCTGATTTTTATTTATTTCTGGATCTTGACCCCGAAATATGTTACAAAAGGGTATTACAGAGAGGGAAAGCGGTCAGTACACATGAAGAATTATTCAATTTGATTGAACTGCATGAATTATATAAAAGTACAGTTAAGGAATTAGGTATAAAACTAATTGATGCGGACAGAACTCCTTCTGAAATACATCAAAGCATTGTTTCACATCTAAAGTTAAATAACACTGGAGAACTACGATAATACGGTGCTGTATCTGGTCAAACCGAATGCTATTTTCCGCCGTGCAAACTGCCCACTCGTTTTATCATTGTATAGAAATCAATGAAAATATACCATAATTTGGAGGGTAACTATGTTGGAGAAAAGGATTCTGGAAACAATAAAAGATAATCTTGAAATTAAAGTCGACCGCGATTTGGTGCCTGAAGACAATATTGAAGACTTGGGCATTGATTCCATAACCTTCATGGATGTTATTGTCGGCTTGGAAGATGAATTCAACATTGAAATAGATGACGATAGACTTTTCTTTCCAAAAGGGAAAAAGCTGGAGTATATTATTAAAATGATAATGGATACCATGGCTTAGGCCATAGTATTGTTAGATGGCCGGCTATTATTGCCAGTACATTCTCTGCAAATACTATTTTATGGAGATGATTCTTATGAAAACCAACTAAAAAGGGTCTGCTCGTCATAGTTTCGACTGAAGATGTGAGATACTGTGAAAACATGAATAAATCAGAGAAATTCCAAGGCTATTTAAGGAGGTAAATAATTCATGATGAAATATAGATTGGATGAGAGTAAGTTAAGGTATCAGAATTCAGAAACAATTGATAGATTTAAATATATGTTGCAACGGCTGGAACCCGAAATACTTGAATTCCTGAAGACCATACCATATGCCCTAATTAATGGTGAGGCACTGTCAGTCATGGCATACGGGGATATCGGTTATCGTACATCCATGGATTACGATTTTTTAGTTTCGATCAAGCATTCTAAAGAGATTAAAAGTGCTTTCTTTGAGCACGGCTATGTTGAGTTTTTATATGATAAAAACGGAAACGCAAGAAAGCCAACCCGCAAAGAACAGATCATGCTTATCAATGCAAATCGCTTAACCGCATTTGAAAAGTTAACAGAGGATGGGATAAAACTTTCTTTTGATTTTAATACCGGCATTTTTTGGAGTGAATATAGAGGAAAACAAATTGATATTGAAGAGTTTGTGTCAGATGCTGAAGAAGTTCAGATCCATGGCGTCAAATTGAAAATGTTAACTGACATAAAGTGCTTTATTCAAACTTGTTTGCATCACTACATATTGATGAATTCACCTTTTCATTTGTTTGAGCCTAGAAAACTTGTGATGACTGAATGTTGGTTTCAAGACATTTATTATCTTTATAAATCTCAGATCCATAAAAAAACGCATATGTTAGAGACTTTTATAAATGAATATGAGCTTCAAGATGAATTCTTTTATGTGCTGTATTATACCAGTGTTGTTTTCCAGGACAACGAGCTGTATAATTTTGCACAAATATTCAGAACCGAATCGGGTATGGAAAAGTTGAATCAATTTGGCCTCAGCGACAGTGAAAGAAAAACCTGGCCAATTTCATTTGAAGAAAGAATGAATCATCCCCAACTATTTAAGGTACTCAAACCATTAATGAACGATAGAGAACTTGAAAAAATCATAAAGAATTCAACAAGGACAACTTATCGTATGGAGATGTCGACTGATTACACTTATGATCCCTACTTTTATGAAAAATCGCGGAAAGTGAAATGAATACTATAATTTCCGTTGAAGAAATTGATATTTTATAGTCTTTTAGAGGCGGGCAGGTTTTCCTGAAATGAGATAAATGGCGGTCGGCACAAAAAATTACAATATATTAAAGGGGATGTATTATGATTAATCAAAACAACAGTAAAATAAAAAGTATACTAAAAAACTACATAATGGAAGATATTTTGTTAGGAGACCGGAGTTTTGAGATCAACGATGATACTGCATTGATTAATGATAACATCATTGATTCTATCAATCTGATGAAATTGATTTCCTTTATAGAGAAGAAGATGAATATTACCTATAGCCACGACGATTATTCTGTTGATAATTTTAACACCATTAATGACATCGTTGAATTAATAAATAAAAAATGTGAGGAGTAACGGTCATGGAAAGAAAAGTTATAGGAGATACCATACTTTGTCTTATTAAAGAAGAACTGGAAATCAGCACCAGCCAAAAGGTTGAATTAACATCGAAATTATTAAGCATAGGAATAGACTCGATAGCAATGATGACATTGTTAGTCTTTATCGAAGAAAAGTTTAATTTTGCGGTAGATGAAGATGTGCTGATTTCCAATCGTTTTGTAACAGTAAACGAAATTGTTGATTATGTTGAAGAAAAAACCAATAAGAACATTGCATGAACTAGGATGAAAGAATGATATCGGTATCACACATATAGGAGAAATAACGTGGACTTTAGTTTTGACAATGAATCTGTTGAATTGGCTGAACATACAAAGCAATTCATTATAAATGAAATCAATCCTATACTGATAAATTGCAAAACATCTTTCTCTCCAAAAGCATGGAATGCGTGTTGTGACTTTGGATTGACGGGCATTACTTTTGATGCTTCATATGGAGGATTAGGAGTTGGCCCTGTCACAGCAGTGCTTTTGGTGGAGACATTGGGAAGACATTGTAATGACAATGGGTTCGTATTTGCATTAACAAATCATGTTTTTGCTGCGGGAATCAGTATATATCTTTTTGGAAGACCGTCAATAAAGAGAAAATACATGGAAGGATTAATCAGTGGACAAGCAATAGGCGCTTATGCAATTACCGAAGAAGTATCAGGATCAGACGCATTCAATATGAAAACAACGTATAGAAAAGTTGGAAGCGAATACATACTAAACGGATTCAAAACTTTTATAACAAACGGTCCGATTGCTTCTACATTCATTGTATTCGCAAAATCTGAAGACGAAAATAAAATATCTGCATTTATTCTTGATAAAAATAATGACAAACTTAACGTCGGCATGCCTTTGAAAAAATTAGGCCTTGCATGTGCACCAATGTCTGAGATAAAAATGAAAGACTATAATATAGGTGAAGACCATATATTAGGGAAAGAAGGAGACGGAAAGTTAATATTCAACCATGTGATCCAATGGGAAAGATGTTATAACATGGCAGCTTGTTTGGGAATAATGAAAAAGAACCTTGAGGTATCCATTAGAAGGGTACTTGATAAAAAACTTGGTAAACATCAAAGCATAAGCAACAAGATCGCAGATATGAAAATAGCGATAGAACTCAGTGAATTATCTTTATATAAAAGTGCATGGTTATTAGAGAATAAAAAGTCATGCTATCTTGAATCTGCTATAGCCAAATATTACACAAGTCAAAACTACATACAAGCATGTTTGGATTTGCTTAATATTCACGGGGCGTATGGATATATTGAAGAAACAAAAATAGGTTCTGAAATAAATGACGCACTTGCATCCAGCATTTATTCCGGTACAAATGATATATTAAAAAACATCATAGCCAGATATTGTAATATATAAAAGAAGGGTATTTATGATTTGTTACTATGATATGTCAGAACAGCAAAAACAATTATATGTAGCACAAAATATAGCAGGAAACAACAATTTATATACGCTCTCTTTTACGATGACCTTTGAAGGTAACCTGGATTGCCCTTGTTTATATAAATCAATACAAAAAGTATTTGATTATAATGAAATATTAAAAAGCCGGATTGTAGACTGCGGAGATGTCGCCAAACTAACAATTGATTGCGGTGATGTAAAAATTGAATATGTTGAAAATTCTTCTGCAGATATCAATGATTATATCGCATCGGAAAATATCGACTTAAAATCAGATGCACTATATAAAATCAAACTAATAAAAATAATGAATGATCTGCATATACTTTATTTTTCATTCCATCATATTATAATAGACGGAGACTCAATAAAACTTTTCTGCGACTCACTTAGAAAGACTTATAATGAAGAATTAAATACAGTAAAGCAAGCAGTTAAAAACCCTCAGTTAAGTCAAAATAAAAGCTTAAGTTATTTCGATTATATATTCTACCAAGATATTTTTAGAAAAAGCAGCTTTTACCGTCAACAAAAAGAATATTTTCAAGATCAATTCAAAGATCAATATAATTTCCTTGACTTTCCGGGTATACAGGCTGAAATACACAATTTATATGATTCGGACTCTGAAAGTCTTTTATTTGATTTCAATACTTTTGTTGAGATGCAAAAGTATGCATTGGCAAATAAGATTCAGATAAATTCTCTATTTTTATCTGGATTAGCATTGCTGTTAAGCAGTTATTGCGACACTGACGATATTGCAATTGGTTGTATTTCAAATGGAAGAGAGAACAATATCTTATTTAAAAATATTATTGGTTTCTTCTCCAATATAATGGCACTGCGGTTAAAGCTTGAGCCTGAAATGAATTTCAAAGACTTTATATCATATGTGAATGAAAAGATAAAAGAAGGCTTAATAAATCAGGACTATTCTTATGGTGAAATAGTGCGGGACATGAACGCATACGGAAACAGGAGCAATAAATCACTAATTCAAGTTATTTTTAACATGCAGAAATCCTATGACATAAAAAATCAATGGGACAGTATTCATAAAGTTAGTTTTAAACTTAATGAAAAAGATAAGATTAACTATGACCTGATAATAGATATAAAATATAGTAACGAAGAAGTTATTATTAAAATAGAGTATTCGAACAAAATATTTTCAAGTTCATTAATAAAAAGGCTTGTCAAGAATTATCAATATGTCCTGGAAAACATTTTAAAGAATCTTAATTGCCCTCTTGTTGGTGTGCCATGTGTCAATACCAGTGAACAAGAGCTTGTTTTAAAGAGCTTTAATAATACGTTTGAAGTAATAAAATATAAAAATATTTTTGATATATTCTTTGAATCTATGAATAACAATCTCGATAAGCTGGCCATTATAGATGAGGATATGCAATTTACCTATGGTGAAATAAAAAAATACATAAACAGCTTTGTTTCTGTTTTATTAAAGAATAAGACAGAAAAAGAAATTATCGCTTTATTATTGGACCGCTCTTCTTTATATGTTATCAGCTTATTAAGTGTTTTAAGTGTCAATGCAGCCTTTGTACCCATTGATCCAAGCATACCGGAAGAAAATAAAATAAGCATTTTGAAGGACTGCTCTGTTAAAAGGATCATCACTTCAAAATCTTATAAAGATATGGCGGAAAATTTAAAAAATGAAATAAAAGAAACCTTAATTGTATATGCGGATGATATAGATGTTCATGAAGTCGATTACAAAATGCCCATAATCGCACCTCGCGATTTAGCGTATGTAATATTCACATCCGGTACTACAGGCACCCCAAAAGGGGCGATGATAAATCATGAGAACCTTGTAAATCTTTTTTTGCTATTTAAGAAGTTTTTTAATATCAGCAATGAAAACAGAATCATACAATTTGCCAATATCTCATTTGATGCTTCAATATGGGAAATATTTATGGCGTTATACCATGGGGCTACACTTTATATTCCTCCCAAAACCGTTATTTTAGACACACATGATTTTTGCAAGTATATCGACACATATCAAATCGATACAATGACTCTGCCCCCGGTATATGCAAGACAATTAGAAAATTATAAATTGAAATCAATAAAAAAATTAATTGTAGCCGGATCTGTTTCTTTTCATGAAGATTATATTCAATGGAAAGATAAAGTTAATTTTTATAACGCTTATGGATTGACAGAAACTACCATATGCGTAACTGTCTATAATGGAAATGATGGAACTTGTAAAAGTTATAAAAACGAGCTCTCGGTTGGCAAACCTGCTCCTAACACTAAATTATTCATTTTGGATAAATGGAATAGAATCACGCCAATGGGAGTTACGGGGGAATTATATGTTTCAGGTAAATGTTTAAGCAATGGATATATTAACAATGAGTTTTTAACTGAAGAAAAGTTTCTTTCGAATAAATATTCTGATAACAGTAAAATGTACAGAACCGGCGATCTGGCTCTGTGGTTAGAAGATGGAAGCATTATCATTACAGGCAGAAATGATGAACAAATAAAAATAAAAGGTATACGAATTGAATTGCCGGCTATCGAGAGTGTCTATTTAAGACATGAGAAAATTAATCAGTTTGCGGTTGTAGCATCAAAAAGAAACAACGATTACATGATAAAAGCATTCTATACTGCAGAGGACAAACTAGATGAAGAAGATTTGAGAAATTATGGGAATCAAAAATTACCCGGATATATGATCCCTCACCAGTTTATAAGATTAGAAAAGCTACCGATTTCCAATAGCGGAAAGATAGATAAAAAACATCTTCTAAGTGTAGATACAACTCAAAAACATCTTGATGGAAAAAACGTTGGCAACAAAATATGCGAATCGGTAACAGATAAGATTTATACCATTGTATCAGGCTTGACAGAACACGACATTGATTTTGATGATAATTTTTTTGAAATGGGACTGGATTCATATTTGTTGATGTTTCTTAGAAATGAAATACTGGAAATTTTCAATGTTGATATTCGAATCGTAGAATTATTTAAATACACAACAATAAATTCTCTAGGTGAATATTTGGCAAATCTTTTACAGATAACCGTCTGACGGATATAAGGAGTATAATATGTACTCATATAAAGATACAGATATTGCGGTAATAGGATTGGCCGGCAGATTTCCAGGTGCGGCAGATATAGGTGAGTATTGGACTAATTTAAAAAATGGCGTTGAATCCATATGCTTTTTTTCAGACGAAGAATTACTTGAAAATGGGATCTCTAAGGATTTATTACATAATGAAAATTATGTGAAAGCAAAAGGTTATTTGGAAAATACAGATTATTTTGATTCTCAATTCTTTCGTTATTCATTAAAAGAAGCCGGTTTAATGAATCCTCAGACAAGACTCTTTCATGAATATGTATACGCAGCACTTGAAGATGCGGGATATTCAAAAAATAATCAGGATAACAAAATCGGTTTATTTGCCGGAGCCTCTTGTGATGATACATGGAGAAAACATTTAGGCCTTCAGGATAACGGGAATACAGCGTCTCAATTTAATAGTGAACTGCTGGTAAATAAAGATTTCATGTGCTCAAGCGTGGCATATAGGTTAGGACTAAAGGGACCATGTTACATAATTAATACAGCCTGCTCAACATCCTTGACTGCTGTTCATATAGCTTGTCAATCAATTTTAAACAATGAGTGTGAAATGGCGGTCGCGGGAGGCGTATCCATAACTTTTCCACAAAAGAACGGATATATTTTTGAAGAAGGAATGCTAAACTCTCCGGATGGGCATTGTTGCTCATTTGATAAAGATTCTAAAGGAACAATAGCAGGAAATGGTGTTGGAGTAATCGTAATCAAAAAATTAAGCAAAGCAATAGAAGATAAGGACACCATATACGCAATCATTAAGGCTTCGGCAGTAAATAATGACGGGAACAATAAGCTTAATTTTACAGCGCCTAGCTTTTTGGGTATAGAGTCTGTAGTTAGGGAAGCATATAAAAAAGCAGAGATAGATCTCAAAAACGTTAAATATATTGAAATGCATGGTACCGGCACTCCTTTGGGCGATGCGGTTGAGATAGCAGCTTTAAAATCTGTTTTTGACGGAAAAGGCATCAATGAGTGCATCATTGGTTCAGTAAAAGCAAATATAGGTCATTTAGATGCTGCAGCAGGGATTGCCGGCTTTATAAAAACTGTTTTGGTGCTTTATTATAAGCAAATACCACCGGCAATTAACTTTAACTCACCCAATGATGAACTGATTGCAGAAAATGGGATATTTTCCGTAAATACCAGCTTAATTGATTTAAATAAAAGAAATTCAATTTGTGCAGGAGTTAATTCATTTGGTCAAGGTGGTTCAAATGTCCATGTTGTATTAGAAAGTTTTCATGAGAAAAGAGATGAAGAACAAGAAAACTTAACCGAAGCTCAGGTAATGCTGTTTTCTGCAAAAACAGAACAGTCTTTGCACAACTATATTGACGCATTTTGTGAGTACATCAACAATCAAAACGGAATTAAGCTATCCGATGTTTCCTATACTTTAGCGATGACTAAAAATCATTATAAACATAGAGCTTACCTGGTTGCGAAAAAATATGATGAATTGAAAGCCAGGTACTATAATATCAAGACGGTAGAAAAACACACACGGCCTGAAGTAGTGCTTATATGTGACGGCAATAACTCAATTAACAGAGAAATGATAACCCGGCTTTACAATCAATACCCGTCATATGCCTCTTATATTGACAAGCATATGGATATTAACAGTATATTCAATTCAATCGACATAAATGACCGTAACAAAGTTCTTGTTTTAATTGGCATAGTATCATTGATCATTGGAACAGGCATAAGAATCGACCGTTTTGTCGGTTATGGAATTGGTATTATTGCATTAATGAATTTAATTGCAAATGTGCCGGTAGATGACTTGTTGTGCAATGAATCAAATCAACATACAGAGCAAATGATAAGATGTGACTGCCCGGTTTATGATCCGGAGGCACATGATTTTGTTGATGAAATCAATATGGACTCTATTAGAGCATGTTATCAAATGAACAAAGCCCCGGATTGTTCAAATTTGTTTGAAGACAATACTTTATTCATTCAAGTAAGTGCGGATGAATTATTTTATGCCAGCTCCAGTTTTGACAGTAGTGTTAATAGAGAAAATGAAAATAGAACATGTGCACTTGAAGCTATTATAGGTGAATTATGGGCAAATGGCAATTATATAAATTTTGAAAAGATCTTTGATCATAAAAACTGTAGAAAAGTTCATTTGCCAACTTATTTTTTTGACAAAACAGAACAAAAAATATCCGGATCAATATATAAAGAAAAAGACAAAAATGTTAAGCCGTATTATTATAAATTGGATTGGAAACTTGATATGGGGTTTCCTTTGGTATCAGCCGATGAACCTGATTATATTCTATTATTCGCTTACCCTCAATATGCAAATCAAGCAATTGAATATTTCCGGTCCTTCGCCAGTAAACTCATAATTGCCGAGGTCGGAGAGACTCTTTATAAGAAGAATGATAATCATTTTATTTTTAATTCAGAAGATCAATCTCATTATGATTATGTATTTCATAATATCATAAAACAAAATATTAAAATAAAATATGTAATCAATTTAATGCCATTATCATTGAAGATTAATTTTGATGAACTGATGCCTGACGGTATATTGAATTTAAACATGCTAAGACTGAGAAGCATTGTATTTGGAATTTCAAAATATGGATGCGGTACGGATATTATTATCGGCAATGTCACTGAAAATTTGTATAATTTAAAGAACTCCGGCAAAACTGATTTCTCATTTGCCGGATTATCCGGGATACAAGAAGTCATTTCAAAAGAGTATATGAATATTACTTGTGTCAATGTTGATTTTAATAATAAAAATAAATTTGGAGAAGACATTTTTGATGGTATCTTAAAAGAAATGTGTGCTGAAAAACCTGTAAATACTGTAGTTTATGATAAAGGTTACAGGTTTGTCCCCGAAATAAATGAATTAACGAAAGATGATTCGGAACTCCGGATCACAAATGATGGCGTATATATTATTCTTGGCGGCACAGGACGAATTGGAAAAACAATCGCTGACTTTATCGCACAAACAGCAAAGTGCACCATAATATTAACCGGATTGAACAGAATATCCTGCAGCGGCTTATTTGATATTAGTGATGAAAAATCGGCTGAAAAGATCGAAAAAGACTTGTATCGTGAGCTGGAAGGAATAGCTCAAAAGGGGTCTGGAATTTTACTGAGCAAAGTGAATATTTTAAGTGATGACAGCATTTCTGATTTTTTTGACAGCGTATATCAAAAATTCGGGAAAATAAACGGAATCATTAATTGTATAGGGGCCACTGGTAAACGTTATAATCAAATTATCGAAGATACAAAATCGGAAGATCTAGAGCAACAATTGAAAATTCGCGAAGATGGCTTAATAGCATTGGATTTCATTCTTGAGAAATATGATTATGACTTTTGTATCCTATTTTCTTCGATAGCATCTATTTTAGGAGGACTGGGACAGTTTGGCTATGCCGGAGCATGTTCATTTATGGACCAATATGTCAGAACAAGAAACAATATTAAGAAAAACAAATGGGAAGTTATTAATATGGATACTTGGATCACAGAAGCCGAGTATAATAAGGCCTGTAACTTGATTCCACATGAAGCGGCGTTTAATATGCTAAACTACATATTTCAACATAAATCCGTTGACCAATATATTATTACATTTACTGATATCCGGAATTATTTAAATCGCAATCAGTCAATGATAGACAGGTATCAAGGGAAAACGGTGGTTGAATCAAACAAAAAAATTAGTGAAGTTGTATCTGATATATGGAAAGAGATATTCGGCAGAGAGGTTAGCTCATCCGAAAGTTTCTTTGGTATTGGCGGAGATTCGCTAAAAGCTCTTGAAATCATATCAAGTGTACGAAATGAACTTAATGTGCGTTTAAAAATAAAAGATTTATATAGTTGTCAAACAATTGAGAACCTGGTTGGTTTAATAGAGGAAAAATCTAATATAGGTAATGTGAAGAAAAAACCACTACCCATTTATCAACAGCAAGAATATTATGAATGTTCATTTTCGCAGAGTGAAATGTTCATTTTAAAAAATAACATATATCCCACTCGATATAATCTCACGTGTATTTTTTCTATAGATGGAACCATCAATTTAAATAGACTGAATGCAGCACTTAATAAATTGGCTAAACGGCATGAAATCTATCGGACATGTTTTGTTGTTTATAATGGTGAGTACCACCAAAAGATTGAAGAGGATATTAATCTGGAAATCAAGCATGTTTATGCAGATGACATAAACGCCACAATAGAAAGCTTTATAGCAGGTTTTGACATATCCGCCCTACCGCTCCTGAGGATGCAGCTGGTGACTGAGAAAGAAATCGGCAGGCAATATCTGCTTACAGATATGCACCATGCTATTTTCGATGATCAATCCATTCAAATGTTTTTTTCTGAATTATTATTTTTATATTCCGGAAACACGATTGATGACAATGTAAAGCAATTTAAAGAATATTCTTGTATGCAGCATCAAGATCATCGTACTGGCGTTTTTTCGGCATATCAGGAATTTTGGCTACAAAAGCTGGGAGAATTTAAATATACAGAGCTTATTCCTGATAGAAGCATTATTACTGATTGTTATAAAAAGGTAAACCATAGCCTTGTAAATGAGGAACGGTATGGGGCGATTGTGCAGTTTGCAGCTAAAATGGATATGTCTCTACCGTCTTTAATTCTTTCGATATGGATGCTGGTCATATCGCATTTTGCTTCGCAAACGCATGTTTCTGCAGGACTGCGCGTAACAAACAGGTTAAGTGAATTTAAAAATACCATGGGTTGTTTTTTAGAAAAAGTTGTTCTTATGGTGGAAGTAGATAAAAAAGATAGTCTTGCAGCATATTTAAAATTATTCGAACAAGAATATAATAAGACACTTGAAAACTCGTTCTATCCTTTTTCTTTGCTGACTCAGGATTATAAGCAGGACAAGCTTTTCAGTATTCTATTTAATTATATGATAGTCGGAAATAGCATTATTAGCAATGATGATATAACATTAATTCCATATAAATATAAACAGAAGATGTTAAATTCAAAATATGATTTTAATTTTAGAATTTTTGATGATAAGGGCAAAGTATCATGTTCATTGAAATACAAGAGCAGTTCGTATAGCGATGAATATATAGATAGCATGTTTGCGCTTTTTAAAAAGATTGTTGACAATGTGCTAAACAATTCAGATGTGACAATTGGGAAAATATTCGCAGATAAAGCAGGAGATAGATCTATATGATTAATCAAAAATGGTTTGTTAAAAACAACAAGGCTTTGATGGGTGTTACATACTGCCCGGAAAAAATATACGCTGCAGCACTGTTATTGCCCGGTTTCGGAATGCATATGTGCGATGTTGATTACTTCATGAGCAAACTGGCCAGAAGACTATATGCTGCAGGTGTCTATGTATTAATCTTAGAGCCTTTTGGCCATGGCGACAGTTATGGTGATTTACAGGACTGTACAATATTTTCTTTAATTGAAGATATTATAGCAGGCGTTGAACATTGTAAAACAGTCAGCAATAAGATATATTGCTTTTCCAGAGGCTTGATAGCCAATTTACTTGTAAACACGGCATCGGATATTAAAGTAATTGGATTGAGCCCGGTTTGTGTCAATAAAGAATCCTTGTCTGGCTTTGATATTCCCGGGGATAGTGTTGAAATATATAGGTATATCCCGGGAGATGACTACGTCTCCTATTCTGATTTTGACAAAGATAAATTATGCCTTATTGAAATGATCGGCGGAAGAATAAGGCATACTCATGGCCAATTTATCAATCCGGATATACTTAAGTATGTTTTAACTTGTGATCATATGCAAATCTTGCAGCAGCATGACAATGCACAATGGATATTTTTTGAACGCGACGAGGATAAGCTATATAAAATTTATAATAAAAATGAACTTAAATATCGGGAATTATCATCATATTTTAAAACGGCAATTTACCGTGACGCTCTATGGCAGCATTATATTATTGATGAAATAGTAAAAATGACTATTGTTTAAAGAAGGTGAATTGATGCAAGTACCTTTTCAAATCGAAAGCTCACACAAAATGCTTCTGGGTATACTTCATATACCTGACCATATACCTGATCCATGTAATGTTGCAATTATGTGTTATGGGATGAATGGAAACCGGGTAGACAACAACCGGATCAGCAGAGATTTTGGTGTTGCCTGTGAAATAAATGAAGTGATTTTTTGCCGGTTTGATTATGCCGGATTAGGAGTTAGCGATGGAGAGTTTTATGATATAGATTTACTTACAAAAGTTAATGATTGTATAGAAGTTATTAATTTCGTAAAGGGTTGTCTTGGAAACAAAGACATTAGAATTACATTAATCGGGTTTAGTGACGGTATACGTCTTATTGTCAACTTGTTACCTCAAATAGACACATGCAAGCTTATACTATGGAGTCCGTTGTTTTACATTAAAAAAGAATATGTAGATTCCAGGATAGGTAAAAAAATGATTCGAGAGCCTGCAACAGGCGCAGTTGTATTCCCTTTTAAGGGTATTTTCATTAGTTCAAAGCATTTAAGACAGCAAATGAATTTACAAAATGAAATTGAAATTATAAAACCATATTTAGACTCAGCTCTGATAATATTCGGAGAAAACGATCCCGCAGTGATAAAAATATTTAAAGATCTTTCATCAAACTATTTTGGAGATTTGAAAAATGTAAAATACATAGAGGGTGCGGATCATTTATACAGCAGAAATCAATGGAAAAACAAATTATTTGAACTGTCCTTTGAATTTCTGAAAGGTGTAAATAATGGATGAAATCAGAAAACTACGTTTTGTGCCTTGGCATAGTAAAAGAATGATATAAAAAATGAGTATAAATATTACAGGCATATCATGATTGGAGTGATATAACATGTCATATTGAAAAAAAGCACATGGCGGTGGATTTAGCGCGAGTGAGAAATCAAAATGGCATTCTTCTTTCTCATTAATGCAGGAATGGGAAGGGTAAACAAATCATCTTGCAAATCTTATTATATGAGGAATGATAACAATGAAATTTATTAAGAAAAAAACGGAGTTGTGGAATTACCCATTACTTTCAGAGCATCATGATAAAATTGAAAATGTTAAAGAATTTATAGCTAAATATGACACGATTACAATAGATAAGCCAATTACCATTTATGTACACATCCCCTATTGCGATTCATTTTGTTATTTTTGCCCTTATTTTAAAGAATCGAATAAATCAAATGGCATTAAGGAATTATTTGAGAACATGATAAGTGAAATTAAATATTATTCAAAAATGCCATGTTTTAAAAACGTAAAAATCAGAAGCATACAGTTCGGAGGCGGCAGCCCTTCTTGCATTCCATTACATTATATCGGCAGCATATTAAAAACAATTAATGAAGAATTTGATACGACTGAATGTGAATTGATCACAATGGAAGGTAACGCAAGAGACTTATCTTTGGAATATTTGTCTCAAGTTAAAGCTCTTGGAATTAACCGAATGAGCTTCGGAATACAAACGTTTAATCCGGAAATCCGCAAAAAAATCGGGATCAAATCAACTGTAGATGATATATATAGTGCGGTGGAAAACTTTAAAAAATTGGAATTCCCGGACTATTCTGCAGATTTAATGTACAATCTTCCCGAGCAGACCATGCAAATTCTTGACAATGATTTAAAATTAGCTGACAGTCTTGGCTTGACATATATTGAAGCATACGGGCTTAACATTTATCCAAATACTTTGTTTGATAAATTACTAAAAAAGAAAGATTATTTTAAGTCATTGCCTTCGGATGAAATGGGAATTGCAATGTTTAAACATATCACGGAATTCTTTATAAAACGCGGTTATAATCAGGTGTTAGGCAATAAATTTTCAAAGACGAAAGAATACCCGCCACGTACAGCCGCATTGTTTTACGATGGATATGCATTGGGCATTGGTCCTTCGGCAAAATCAAGCCTGTTAAATATCAATTGCAGAAATGTTGTTAGTGTTGATCAATATATAGATTCCATCAAGAAAAACAACATCAGCATCAGTATTGGAAAATATTGCAATGAGGAACTTTTAGACGTGAGAAAAATGGTACTTTTGGCAAATACGTTGAAGATTGATAAGTCTTTAATCAAGGATATAAGCAGATTTCGCCAAACAATAGACATCCTTAAAAATGACGGTTATATCGTAGAGTCAGAAGATATGCTTACATTAACAGAGCTGGGCGCATTATGGGTGGGAGATATCTCCAATCTGTTTTTGGATGATGATTCAAGGTCAAAACAAATGAAAATCTATTTTGATGCAATGAAGTACAAGGAAAACCCGTATAATCAAGATAAGATTGGAGTAGTTTGAAATGACGAACATGAATATGAAATTATCCAGTTTACTCAATTTGTCTTTGGAAGAAAAAGTTGAAGTTTCCAAAGAATTTATTAGGGATTGGTATGATAAGAACGAAGGGAGGATATTTCTGGCTTATAGCGGCGGTAAGGACTCAACTGCTTTATTGTACTTATGCCGGCAGGTTTACAAGGATATTCCCGCCGTATATTTAGATACCGGAATAGATTACCCTGAGATCGATGAATTTGCGAAATCTACAGAAAATGTAGTTTGCTTGAAGTCAGATATGAGTTATGAAGAGGTTACCGGCTTATATGGATATTCTGTACTTTCAAATAAAATATCGGAGGCAGTGGAAGCTTATCAGAACAGCAACAAAAAAGAAAGTGACTTGACAGAGCTTAAAAACAAAGCAGGTGCAAGTTATTTATACTTGAAGGATATACCGTGTACGGTCTCTAACAAATGCTGCAAGGTACTTAAGGAAGAACCTCTTAATCGCTATATAGCTCAAAGTAACCGGAAACCGATTGTTGGGATTTTGGCAGAAGAATCATTGGGCCGGATGAGGCGATTTATTACTAATGGAGTAAACCAATATAATAATTCAGTCTCATACCCGATTGTCTTCTGGAGAGAAACAGATGTGAAGCAATATATAAAAGAGGAAAACATCCCATATTGTAGTATTTATGGAGATCTGGAGACTTACGGAGAAAAAAGAACCATATGTATGTATTGTCTGCGGGGCGTCCATCTGGAAGAAAGTCCAAACCGTTTTGAACGGATGAAAGTACATCATAAGGATAAATATGAGTACTTTATGAATACGCTTGGGATGAGTGAAGTTTTAAATTTTTTAGTTAACAGGGGCGTCTAGATGGCAAACAAATATGTGACCGCTTATTATGACAAAATAGTAAATATATGCAATTTCCAAATAGATTGTAAGCAGGGGTTGTATTTGTCGCTGCTTCACTGTTTAGGGAAATATACATCTTATACCGGATCAAGATGGCCATGGATATTTTATTATAAACCAAGAATTGATTCCTTTGATATCGAAGCAAACAAACTAATTGACATCGTAAATTTACTTACGAAAGATCGTATAAAAAAATTATTTAATGTTGATTTGGAATATCATTATTTTAACAACTACGCGGATGTGATGAAATGCATACGGGATAATATTTTAAATGATATTCCGGTAATTGTAAATACTGATCAATACTATATCCCTTATCATAATGAACATATATATTCATACAAGCATGGACTGCATGCCACTTTACTTATGGGATACGACGATGATAAAGAAGAATATTGCTGTTTTAGCGTAACACCAGAATATAAGGGTATCATCTCATATACTGATCTGGAAAAAAGTATTAATAACAGTTCTATTTTATGGTGTGCTTTATCGAGAAAAAGTAGTGAGTCATCTATTGAAAAGAGTGATAAAACCATTTTCGAAGACTTTCAGGAAAATATCCGCGAAGTTCTGAGTGAATATAACAGCAATAATACAAAACATTTAGAACCCAATATTCAAATATACACAAAAAATATCTTGTCTGTATTTAATGAATGCATTGATTTAAATGATGACAAAACATATGAAAATTTTAAAAATTTATGTGATGGCAGATGGGGATGGGAAATAAATGTAAATGTGAGCTTGTTTGTGAAATACATTTCAACCAATTATGTGAGCCATCGATATGGAAATATATCCAGCATCCTGCATACTATTGAAGAGTACAAGTTTAAGTGGGATCTCGCATATAGAAAGATGTATAAAATGCTAATTAGAAAACGAAAGGATATAAAAGGAGAAATCGATTTAGTAATTAAAGATTTTAATTCATTAATAGATTTTGAAAAAACGATTTTAAATCAATTAATGATATAAGGGTGTAACCATGAAAGAAATATTATCCTGAGAGGTATTATGAGCAAAGTAGCGATTGTAAAATGCGAAGATTATATGCCTGAGACTGTTTTATCCGCCGTTAAAAAAGCAGTTGATTTGATAGGCATCGATTTAAAGAAAGAAGTGCTGCTTTCAAAAAACATATTAGTAAAACCAAATCTTTGCAATGACTCCAGACCTGAAGACGGAATAACTACACACCCGGAAGTTATTAAAGCCATACTGCAATTACTGAAAGAATTTGAGAGGGATGTACTAATTGGTGACAATTCTGTTGGCAGAGATGATCCCAGACATTTGGACGTGGTTTATAAAACCTGCGGGATCGATGACATTATCAAAGAATTTGGGTGCAAAAAAAATTATCTTAATAATGATATAAAAACATATACCTGCATGATTGATGGTAAAGAACGATGTTTTTACCTTTCGGAAAAAATACTGGAGACTTCTTTTATCATTAATGTTCCCAAGTTTAAAACGCATAGCTTGATGACATATACAGGCGCAATTAAAAACCTGTATGGAATGAT
This sequence comes from Bacillota bacterium, assembly GCA_023399355.1. GTDB lineage: Bacteria > Bacillota > Clostridia > Acetivibrionales > DTU013 > UBA1305. Next base: position 82,121 of record JAEWQC010000006.1, read on the forward strand.
TCCGGGGAATACAAAACGGCAATTGCATGTTGAGCTGCCTGATAAACGACAATTCGCACAACTATTAGTAAATCTTTACGATGTAGTCAGACCAAAGTTAAATATTATTGATGCAGTTATTGGGATCGAAGGAGATGGACCATCGAGAAGTGGGCGAAAACGCAAAATAGGTTATATTATGGCCGGTGAAAACGCGGTAGCCCTTGATATTGTTGCTTCGATGATGATGGGTGTGGATTATATGCAAGTTCCCACAAATGCATGTGCTATTCAGTATTATGGTATAAAAGATGTTTATGACAAAATTCAAATCCTTGGCGAACCTATCAATGAATGTATACTATCGGATTTTCTTTTACCCGATACCGCTTCATTTAACGATCACTTGACCGAAAAAATATTTTCTTTATCAACACCAAAGCTTTACATAGACAGTGACAAGTGTATGAAATGTAGGATGTGTTTGAAAAATTGCCCTAAAACGGCCATACATTTATCGCCCGATAAAAAGCTCGAAATCAGGACCTCAGAATGTATATCATGTATGATTTGTATGGAGATATGTCCTTGCGCTGCCATCATGTCAAAATTACCTGAAATTTACAAGCAGTTAAGAGCATTGAAAGATAAACAACGCTGAACTTATATTAGAAATAAATTAAGAGTATTGAGAGATAAGAAACGCTGAACTTATATTAGGTTGGGAGGCGAATAATATTGATTATTGAAAGATTTGAAAATTCTGTTGACAAAAATCCTGTCCATGTATGTATTACGGATAAAAGAGACTATACATATCAGGAAATATATGACCTGGCTATATGCATACGGGAGTATATTGTGAATCAAAAATTGGTGAAAAATGAAGGTATAGGCTTGATAATGCCAAATTGCGCTTTTTATGCTGCATCTATTTTGGGATGTTATATGGCAGGACACCCTCTAATTCTATTTGACAAGAACATTAAACAATATGAGTTAGATCAGTTTATTGAAAAGTTATCTATCAGTCATTTAATTGTATTTGATCAACTTATTTCTGAGTTTGGTTTTAAGAAGGAACAAATTGAAAAGATAAGTCAAATAGAATCAAGTTTTATTGAAACAGGACAAGTTCATAGTGATGGGATTTTTTTAGCGGGAGATTTTATCTGTCAGTTTACAAGTGGGACAAACGGCTTATCTAAAGCTTGCATACGTACTGAAGAAGCTGTTTTTAATGAGATCGTTGAAACAAGTAAAATACTTAACATTTCACAAGAGGATCACTTTTTGATACTTCCACCCATACATCATTCTTACGGTCTCATCGCCGGAGTGCTGCTGCCGTTATGTTATGGATGCAGAATTCAGTTTGTTAATCAGTTTATTCCGGCTGATGTTTTAAAATTATTAAGTGACAAGCAGGTAAATGTATTATTTGCCGTTCCGTTTATGTATAAAATCCTGATAGAGGGTTTAAAACAGGTAATTACAGTTAAAAAGAACCGATATAATTTTGATCATTTAAAGTATTGCTTTTCAGCAGGTGCGCTGTTGGATCCGGGACTGTCGTCATTGTTTTATTCATTATTCAATCAACATATCTATAATGATTATGGTTCTACTGAAACCGGAGTTATATGTCTGAACATTGATAATAATCACACGGATTCCGCCGGAATCCCCGTTGATTATAGAATCGATATCGTAGACGAAAACAGAAAAGTTCTGCCGGCTGGACAGACAGGAAACATATTATTATCCGGGAAATCATTATTCCGCAAGTATGCAGTATTTAATCCTGCATATGATTCCGACATCTTAAATGGGATGTGGCTTACAGGAGACATAGGATATAAAAACGAAGAAGGATATGTCTTCGTAAAAGGCAGAGCTAACCATATGATAAATATCTCAGGATGTAAAGTTGATCCTGTTGAGGTAGAAAACGTTTTGCTGCAATATCCCGGAATAAAACAAGCTGTAGTAGTCGGGATAGAAAAAGAATACTTGGACCAGTACCTGAAGGCGTTTATAGTTGTTGACAGAAGTATAAAAGAAACAGAAATATATGCTTTTTGCAAGAAACTACTGACTGATTATAAAGTACCCAGAGCAATACAAATTGTTGACGAGATACCAAAAACACAGACAGGTAAGATAATAAGGAAAAATCTATTAAATTTGTAAAGGTGATTATGATGGAATTAAAAAGAGAAAGTTTTCTGACACAATATCCGCCTTTGAATGTTATGGACAAAAAGAATATTTCTAGCATATGGAGAAAAGAGTTGTTTCACTTATATATCCATATTCCATTTTGTGTAAATAAATGTGATTTTTGCTATTACAAATCGTTTGTATTGAAAAACGCACCGCTTATTGAAGAATATTTTGAAATTCTAAAAGAAGAGATTAAATTATATTCAAAAATGCATCAGGTGCAATCAAAGCAAATACGATCGATTTATTTTGGGGGCGGTACACCCACATTATTAAGCGAAACCCAGATATCCAGTATTATGGATCTTATCAATAAAAGTTTTGATATCCATAATGAATGCGAGATTTGCTTTGAAGCAAGGCCAGGCAAAGAATTAACAAAAGCAAAATTGATATTGTTAAAAGAATTGGGTGTTAATAGAATAAGTATCGGTTGTCAGAGCACCGATGACAACGTACTGAAAATAAACGGCAGGAACCTGGTAAATCAAGAGTTCCTAAACTCTTATCACGATATTGCTGATGTTGGATTTAAAGTGAAAAACGTCGATATTATGTCCGGTATGGTAAATCAGAGCTTTGAATCATGGGACAACACAATTCAAGACATGATTAAATTGAATCCCGAAAATATTGCATTTTACAAACTGGAAATTTATTTAAACAACCAGCTTTACAAAAGATTCAGGAATGGTGAGATATCAATTATTAGTGATGATGATGAAATCCGGTATATTCGCCATGGGATCGAACTATTACTCAATGCTGGCTACATAATGGCTGATAATTTTACTTTTGTTAAAGATATGTCACTTGACCATATACACAGACGAAGAACATGGCTTGGTGAAGATATGCTTGGAGTGGGTCTGTCAGCTCATTCATGTTTTAATGATATCATATTTCAGAACGAACCCGGCATGCAAGAGTACAAACAAAAAATAAGCTCGGGTGTGTTGCCGATATTCAGAGCACACACAAGCACAAGAAATGAAGTAATTAGACAGAGAATAATATTTGGAATAAAAAATCTTCATTTTAGCAGGAAGAGTTTTTATGATGAATTTGGTATTGATTGCGTTGAAGTGTTCAAAGACGAATTTAAGCATTTGGAATCTATGAATTTTATAAAGATATCTGATGATTATATTGAGACAACTTTAGAAGGTATAATATTTGCTGATGATATTGTAAGAATCTTCTTTTTACCTGAACATCAAGACAAGATGTTGGCGCACATATCGAGGGATAATTTTAAAGAAATCCACAAGATATAAATGAAGATGCAAGCCCTAGTAACGATTGGAAAGAAGAAACTGCTTTTGAGGTAGGTGAAATATGCAATGATACGGTTTTGTGATAAGGCAGTGTATGTAATACACCCGAATCAGATGTCCAGGAGCGAACTGCTTTCATTTTTTCTGAATGGGCATAATAATGTGATCCGATATGTTGCGGAGGATGGGAGCCATATTGGAGTTTTGTACTATGAAAGGCTTCTGAAATATAATGAGATTTCAGAAGCAATTCTGGAAAAGGTGCTTATTTTGGGAGAAGCGTTTTGGAAAGATGCAGGCGCATATTTTAAAGAGCATATGGATGACTTAGTTCCGGTGGTTAATGGGAGGGGGGAATTACAAGGATTTGCTTATTGTGACAATCGGAATGAATTTGACGTGGAAAGTGCCTTGGCATCCTTTGAGGAGGATGATGGCAGTTACATTTTCCTGGAAAATAAATATCCATTTTTGAGACAGGTATGCATATATGACATAAATGAAGTTGCTTACAGGGTTTATAAAATACTAAAAAAAAGAAAAGTTCCCGTAACAGTAATTGGAGAAAAATGGGAATGGTTTTCAATAAAGCAGTTTGAAGATTATACTCAATATCGGGATTATGAAAAATATCATATTTATGCGGAGGGAACCTCTGCAATTCGGGAGAGAATAGAATTTGGCCCTTTAACGCATGAAATCGCAATGAATAACTTCATATTTTTAGCAGATTTGGGATTAGACAATATGAGGGAGCTGTGCTATGAGTCGCTTAAGAATTTTATGGATCAGAATATCCATGTAGCGAAGTTTACATTTCCGCTATATGCGCAGATCGATTTTGTTACCTCTTTGGAACAGATGGCGAATGAACGAAAAGTGACATTTAGCGTTAATTCAAAGAATGAGGAAAAGAGAAATTTGACTTATGAGATATTTGGCAAAGATGTGTGTGATGCTATGGTTGCCAATCAGGATTATTTCTTTGAAAAAACGAAAAACTTTTATTTTATCGAGGAATTAAGGGTTTATCAAACGACAGAGGGTATCGGGAAAAGAATTTATGTGATTGGACCATGTATCGTGTCCGGTCTGGGAGCAAAGACAGAGGATTGCCTGATTGCACAGATTCAAAAGCTGGTGGGCAGCGAATACATAGTCATAGCAGTACCCATTGATGCTTTAAGGAAATTCGGCCTTTATAAAAAACTGAACAAACTTCCAATAGGAAAAAAAGATATTGTAGTATTTATTGATGAAGGGATCAATCAAAAAAGATATCCGGAAGATAACGCAATCAGTCAATTTAGTCTTGTAGATATTTTTAACAACAAAGAACGCCCCACATTATTTTCGGATAAACCGATTCATGCTAATAAAACAAACCATTATCTGTGTGCAAAGTATATCTATGATACATTTTTGAAATCAAAGATAGAAGAATTAAACAATGAAGAGGAAAATTCATATATTCAAAAGGGTGAGGTTTTAACAGAGGAACATAGAACTATAGTGGATCATTATATAGAGAAAATCAAGGAACGGAAGTTCGGGGCGGATGGCACCATTGGCAGCATTGTCATGAATTGCAATCCATTTACGCTGGGTCATCAGCATTTAATAGAATATGCTGCAAAGACTGTGGATTTTCTTTACATATTTGTGGTAGAGGAAAACAAGTCGGAATTTTTATTCCAGGATCGTTTTGCCATGATCGTGGAAGGGACCAAACATTTACAGAATGTAACCGTGGTTCCCAGCGGAGAATTTATTGTCTCTCACCAAACTCTGGCGGTTTATTTTGTAAAAGAACAAAAAGTGGATGCCAAGGTGGATGCCTCACTCGACCTAGAAATATTTGGAAGGTATATTGCCCCGCCGTTGCATATTTCAGTTCGTTTTGTAGGGGAAGAACCACTGGATGCTGTTACAAGACAATATAATGAGCAGATGAAACAGATATTGAAATTGCATTCGATTGAATTGATAGAAATACCGAGGAAAGAGTGGGGCGGCAATGTCATCAGTGCATCAAAGGTAAGAAAATGTTTGAAATTAAAAGAATACGATATAATACAAGAAATCGTACCAGGGACAACCTATGAATATTTGATTAAAATGGGATTGATTTCGTGTAATAACATCCGTAAATGATGTTGATAAAAACATCCGGAGGATACTGATAAAATTTAAACTTTGAGGTGGGAGGCCATAATAATGAAAACAGAAATTGTGTTTGAGAAGTTAAAGAAAATGCTGAATGAAGGTAAGTTTATGTCAATAGGCAATGTTGATGAGGACATAAAACATAATACCTCCCTGATTAGTGACCTGGCGCTGGACTCAATCCAAATCCTTGAATTGATTATTGCAATTGAAAAAGAATTTGGAATATCTTATGATGCTGAAGAATTAGATTTGTCTTTGTTTGATAATATTGATGACACTGTAAAATCCATAATGCAGAAGATGGATAAGAAAAGTGTGTAAAATGAAGATTGATTCGTTATTGTTTTCTACAAAAAGTGACTCATTTAAGATTTATGATTCTTCGGGTCTTGTTGATGTAAACAAAATCAGGAACGATGTTGCTGAAACATCGGCCATATTAAAATCTATTAGTTTATACCCTCATGAAAACATTGCGATTATTTGTGATAATCATTCGTGCTTTCTGTCAGCTTTATTGTCAGTCATTTCAGCCGGAGCAGTTGCAGTACCTGTTGATCCGCAAATATCGTCTTCATCGCTCAAAGAAATTAATGAGAAGTTCAATATAAGATGTGCTTTCATTTTTGGAAAAAGAGCGGAAGAGGTATTTAACAATAACGATACCTGCAAGTACATATTTCATTATGATAATTCGAAATGGGTCAGCCCTTTAAACGCAGAATTATCAAGGAATAACGAACAGCAAGTATTGTCTGGCAGCGACCCGGCCCCCGCCATAATACTTTTAACTTCAGGTACGGCTGACATAATGCATAAAGGGGTGCTTATTTCGCATGAAAGCATCATAAACAATATAGAATCCATTATAGACTATATGCAGCCTCAAAAAACTGAAAGCTTATATATTGCTAAGTCTCTGTCACATATATCAAGTGTGATAGGCGAATTGCTAATGGCTTTGGCAGTTGGTATGACATTATACATATATAATCCGGTTGCACCCTATAGTGTATTGATAAAAAGAATTATCAAGTGTAAGCCTGATTATCTTGTTGTAAATCCGACTTTATTGCATTATTTAACCAGATATGCTGAAAATGAAAGAGAAATACCTGAAATAAAGGGCATTTATACATGCGGTGGTTTCGCCAGCGCCTCATTGATCAATAAGGCCCGCAATACATTCTCATCATCAAAAGTTTACAACATGTATGGGTTGACTGAAGCTGGACCAAGGGTTACATCTCAAACAGATGCATCTGATAATTATGAAGCAGGATTCGCTGGAAAGCCCATAAAGAATGTATCTGTCAAAATCATGAATGATACCGGTGAAGCGCGTATAAATGAAGAAGGGCGAATCATTGTCCAATCAAATGCGTTAATGGTCGGATATTATGGAGATCAGGAATTAACCAGCGCAAAAATTCAAGGAGGATGGTTAATTACAGGGGATATTGGTTATTTGAATGCTAATCAGGAATTGTACGTATCTGGTAGAGCAGACGATGTTGTTATAAGGTCGGGTAAAAATATCAATTTAAATACCGTAGAAGATTTCATTGGCGAAATGGACGAAATAAAAGAATGTATAGTATTTTCAATACCGGACACAGTTCACCAAAATAAAATTATTTGCGCATACGTAAAAAACAGCGGAAAACCTGTTGACATATCTATGGTGCGTGAACATTGCCTAAAAAAACTATTTCCATATGAATGCCCGCAGCAGATCATTGAATGGGATAATATACCGAAAACCAATACAAACAAAAAGTCTCGAAAAAAAGCTTCTGAGCTTTACCAAAAGTCTATTACTTAATATATAAAACTTATAAAGATTTTTTAATGAAAGGAAGTGAACTCACATGAAAAAAAAGAATGCTTCTGTTATCATACCTGTGTATAATCAGAACTCATCATTAAATATTACTCTCAACTTTTTTAACAAACAGACATATGACAACTCTCTTTTTGAAATAATTGTTGTTGATGATGGATCTGATGCCTCTGCTGAAAAATATATAAAAGAAAGAAACAGCAAATTTAACTATTCGCTAAAATTTATCAGGCAGCGGAACCGGGGAAGGGCTAATGCTCGAAATACCGGTATTAATAATGCTCAAGGTGAAATTCTATTGTTTAATGATGCAGATAGATTTCCCCATCACGATTTTATCAGTAAACATATGGAACATTTTATAGAGGGTAACAACAGCATAAATAAAGTTGTTATTGGATGTTCGTATGATTATTTTGGCAGTTATAATCAACCGGAAAAGATTCCTGTTTTGAGTATGCCGGAAATACATAAAATGGCACGTAAACCTGTATTTTATTCAAAGATAATCCAATTATATGATGAAACAAATTGCACAGAATCCAAAATACGCTGGATATCGTATTTAGTGGGCAATTCCAGTATAGAAAAAGCTGATATTGAAAAAGTGGGAGGCTTTGATGATTATTTTTCGATATGGGGAGCTGAACACTTTGATCTGGCCATACGGATGGTAAGGCAAAACTATCAATTCCATTTATGTGAAGGTGCTATGAATTATCATATTCCGCACAAACGAGAGGCGAATTTTTATAAAAGCAATATTGAAAAGAGTGTTGAGCTGTTAGTTCAAAAATATGAGGATAAAAAGTATTACTTTTTAAGGGATTTTTTGTTCGGTGAAATTAGCTTGCAAGAATTAGAAAAGCAATTTACCGATGACATTAGTCGCGTGTTGCTGGAAAAAACTGATCTTATAAATATTATTCATTAGAAGGAGATACGATTATATGGAATACAATATTGGAATTATTGGTGCAGGGACTATGGGTATTGGAATAGCATCATGTTTGACGCTGCATGATGTAAAGTATACCTTAGTGGATATTTCAGATGAAAAGCTTAATTACTCCAAAAACGAAATAGAAAAGTATGTGAGATTTTCTAAGCTAGTTGACAAAACCATATCGAGCAAAGAGGATGTTTTTAAAAATTCAATTTTAACTACTAATTTAAAGGCTGTAGCTGAATGTGATATTGTTATAGAGAATATTCCCGAGGTATGGGATCTCAAAAAACCCTTATATTGTAAGTTGGAAGATATATGCCATGAAAAAACGATTTTTGCGGCTAATACCTCTTGCACATCAATAACTAAAATAGCTTCCTTAACTAGTCGTCCTCAAAAAGTAATCGGCATCCATTTTATGAATCCTGTTGTTCTAATGCCTACGGTTGAAGTTATCAAAGGGTTTTTAACCGATTCACAGTGTATGGAATATTCACTGGAATTTCTAAAATTTATTAACAAAAACGCTATAGTCGTAAACGATGGCATAGGTTTTGCATCAAACAGAATATCCCATGTTTTCATGAATGAAGCGGCATTTACAGTATATGAAAACATCGCAAGCCCAAAGGACGTAGATGAATTGTTCAAGCAGTGTTTCAGCCATAAAATCGGACCGCTTGAAACGGCCGATATCATAGGGATAGATACTGTGCTTAATTCTTTGAATGTGTTGTATCAAGATTTTCAAGATTCTAAATATAGAGCATGTCCACTTTTAAAGCAAATGGTACAGGCAAATAGACTGGGACGAAAAACAGGCATTGGATTTTATACATATAAATAAAAGAAATGAGGTAATTCATAATGAGTGAAGCAATTACAACCAACATGAAAGAGCTTGTAGCGGACTATGTAAAAGTGAATGCATGGGGTAAAAGTATCGATGACAATACCCCGATATTTGAATTGGGATATGTAAATTCTTTGTTTGCTATTGAACTCATGTGTTTTCTTGAAAAAAATTTTCATATTAAAATTAAGACAACAGATTTAGATATAAACAATTTTAGAACTATTGATGCGATCTGTAATTTTGTTGGAAATAAAAAACATATCGAATAACGAAAAATTATTGTCAGCAAATCAGTGAAAACCACATGAGCTTGACAAAAACAAATACCATATATTACAATTTAATACAGGACGAGAGGTGAGACGTGTGAAAAAGTCAATACCAATTTCCAACCATTTTTGCCCCCAGACGTTGTTTCTTTATGGAACATATAAAGAGGACAAAACACCGAATTTCGGGTTGTTTTGTTGGCTCAGCTATTATTTGGATACAGAGATGGGTGTAATGGCCTGTATCGGCGGCGACAAACTAACGAAAGACCGTATCCACGCAACGAAAATCTTTTCTGCTAACCTTGTTACGGAAGAATTGTTGCCGATTGCAGATTATTTTGGCAATACGGAAGGGTATAATGAGAATAAAATGCAGGTTGCCTTTGAAACAGAAAAAGGACGGGTCCTTAATGTCCCGGTTCTCGTAAAAAGTCCGTGGGTTTATGAACTGGAAGTTGATCGGTCTATTGCACTGGACAACGGCGAGGTCCTTCTGTGTAAGGTCAGAAATGTTCTTGCTGAAGAACTTTTATGTGACGAAACACTGAGCGTTGAAAAGAGGATGAATACTATCCGGCCCGTACATACAATCCGCCAGACATATTTCAGATGGGATGGCAGTGCGGTTGGTTCCTGGGGTGAGCCGATGAAGAAAATCCAGAAAAATCCAAGCGAAAGCGGGAATGAATCATGAACGAAAAAATGAAAAAGGAAATCAATTCATTGGTCGAGAACGCGAAGAATGTTTATGTATCCTCGGTGGACGAAAACGGATACCCGAATACCAAAGCCATGCTTTCACTGCAACGCGACGGTCTGGGCATCCATTATTTTTCAACCAATCTATCGTCAAAAAGAGCGGCACAATTTAAACTGTACCCCAAGGCATGTATCTATTATTGTGACGAACCGGCTTATCGCGGACTCATGCTGATCGGCACGATGGAAGTCTGCACCGATACGTACCATAAGGAACTTTTATGGCGTGAAGGATTTGAACGGTATTATCCCAAAGGTGTTATCGATGACGATTATTGCGTATATAAATTCACAGCCGAAAAGGGACGATATTACCCCGGATCATCTGAAACATTCAACATTAAGGAGCTGTTTTGATTATGAGAGCGGACGTACCTGAACTATTATTTACTTCCCGCGTCGATTTTCATACGTGGCTGTGTGAAAACGCGGAAACAAGCGACGGAGTGTGGCTGGTTTTCGGCAAAACAAAAGCGACAGTTACTTTATCTGCAAATGACGCCGTGGAAGAAGCTCTTTGTTTTGGGTGGATAGACGGTCAGATGAAAAG
>JAEWQC010000022.1 GCA_023399355.1 Bacillota bacterium
CTGTAATTGAATTCAAGTAAAAATTTTGTCTGGATCCGGGTATTTTTACAATACTCTGTTTTGATGAGAACACTTCCTGTCATCTGGCCATTGGAAACCATATCCCGTGTGCCTGAAAGGGAATAAAACCATGAGTGCGGAGGAATTGCTGAAGGCCGGAGTAAATGACTCCCTTATCCATGAGGATTTATGATCGGGACAAAGGATCTTGAAATAACAGGCATCACAGCAGAGGATGAAGAAGTACCGGTGTTTTTCAACGGTAATTTTGTCTTGCAGCTCTTATAGCAGCGCTTTGCCGCCGATCAAAATGTAACACAGCCAGTATACAGGGAAGGAAATGATACCATGGGAAGAATTCGAAGAAGAATACGCTTCAAATTTCACAGGAGCCATTACTGGCGAAGAAGCATTTAATGTCAGAGTAGCACTCGGCAGCTTGATCATCAAAGAACGATTAGGAATTTCTGACCGGGATGTAGTAAAGCAAATTGCAGAGAATTCTTATCTACAGTATTTCTTGGGATTTGATGGATACAAAATAGGTGAACCATTCGCAGCCTCATTGCTTACACACTTTCGTAAACGATTTTCAGCCGATGTGCTGAGTCGAGTTAATGAAGCAGTGATTCAAGCAGAGGAAAAGGATGATAAGGGTCCCGCGTTCGAGTCGCGGATGGCTCACCAAAGACTATTCGCGTAAGCGACATAATCTACCTCTGAAAAGCCTCCTGCAAGGAGGCTTTTCTTGTACCTTGTAACGTAACGGTTGCAGGTTTTTTTGCTTTTCTGAAGCGGGCGACGGGATTCGGAACAGGCACTTTGATTTTTACACCCGCAGGTTGAATATATCGGTATAGATATCAAGACGATCCTTATGTGAGAACCTGTACAAAATTTGTTGAAAAATAGCGGGGATTAAAGTAAAATTAAGATACTTACAGTTCTGGGGGATTACTTTAATGATAGAAGTAATTGGTATTATCTGAATGATATTTTAGAAAAAAGCAAGCTTGAGAGTATAATCTTTATGCACCACCTAAAACGATTAAGGGAATCGGAAGAGTATTATAGATATAAAGCTGCACTGAGAACTTAAATTAATGACACTTTTCCGGCAGTTGATGGAAATATCATCAGAGAGTGTTCTCAGTATGAATTAAGGGGGTAAAGTATGATTTGCAATAAAGGCTATGTTACAAAGCAGGGATATCATTGCTTTAATATCTGTGTGGCAAACTATTTGAAATATAAAAATACCATGCTTGATGAAATCGATCTTTTTTTAAGAAGTAAGGAATATGAAATAGATGTACCGGAGGAAGGAATAATCATTTATGGTTTACATAAAAATACGCTCGGCATGTTGGAAGATGTTGGAATTCCTTATGAATTAAAGAGCATTCAAGATGGTAAAAATGCAAAGGAAATCTTATCGGAATGTATAAGAAATGAAGATTTGGTCACAGTTTTCTTGAAAACGAGTTGTTTGAAATATAGCAGAGTGTTTACGTATGCGAATGACATAAATCATTGCGTAAATGTCATTGGAATGGATGAGAATGATAGGGTACTGATCAGCGATGGATTTATTACCGGATACAAAGCTGGCTGTTTCGAAGGCTGGATCAGTTTTGATGAATTGTTGAATGCATGGAAAAGTATGAATTATTCTTACATCATTTTTCATTTGGATGAAATGGGAGATCAAATAACTGAAAATAAGAAATATTGGATATCTGATATTTTTTCTCAATATATTGTGGATAATGAGAAAGTTACGAATAGATTCATCAATGAAATCAACAGGCTGAAAGATTGTGACAATGATGTCCGAAGTAGTAAGTTAATGGATTTTAATACTTTTCTGAGAGTAGGAGGATTTATGCTCGTTAAAAACTATTTTCTGGGGATCATGAACAAGTATAATCTGGATAGGGAAATAACAGAAAAGTACGCCAATATGATAAAAGGCTGGAATATCATAAGTTGTATGATCATCAAACTGATGTATGCAAATGCAGAAGACAAATATGAAGAAATAATCTGTAAAATGCGAGCACTGCTTGATTCTGAAAATGAGATATTATTGAGTATAAATCATATGGATCTACTGAATGCATAACATTTATGATTTGTATGCTGTCAGGCAATCCGGAATAGGCTGGTAGGTCATGATTGTTATGCAGGAGGGTGTGTTGTGTGCGGTATATGCGGATATTTTAACCACAAAAATGTTGATACCAGGAATGATTTCATTATTACTAATATGTTAAAGGCAATTGCTCACAGAGGTTTAAATGGATCGGATTATTTTATGGATCAGTCGGCAGCTTTGGGTTTTAACAGATTAAGTATCATTGGTGTAGCGAATGGTATGCAGCCGATAGGGAATGAAGACGGGTCAATTTTATTAATCTGCAATGGTGAGATTTATAATTACAGGCGTATAAAAAAAGAACTAATGGATCATGGACACCAATTCAAGACAGATTCTGATGCTGAAGTGATTCTTCATTTATATGAGGATTATGGAATCGACTTATTGGATAAGATCAACGGACAGTTCGCATTTGTCATATATGACAAAAACAAAGAACAGCTATTTTGTGCCCGTGACCATATTGGAATAGCGCCATTTTTTTATACTGTTTTAAATGGGACATTCATATTTGGCTCGGAAATAAAATCAATATTGCAGTATCCGGGAG
>JAEWQC010000055.1 GCA_023399355.1 Bacillota bacterium
TAAGATAAAACTGTGGCAATACACTCCTCAAAATAGTCAAAGCTATAGAAAAAAATTAAAAGTCCACAGTGTTAAGCAAAGTATAAATAAAAATCCTTAAGAAAGGAATGTATTGATGTTAAATACAACATACAAGAAAACAATGAACTATCAAGAATATGAAGACAATGGATTTGAAGAAAGGGCTGACTATATATTAGATGACGATATATTGAGATGGAATGTTGATATTCCTTACTTTGATTCTATTCAGAAAAAGTTAATCGAAAAAGGTGCAAAAGTACTAGTTGGGCCTAGAGGAACTGGTAAAACACATCAAATGAAGATTGCATATAATAATTGCATAAGTGATATAAGCAAACCGTTCCCGGTATATGTATCGTTCAGCAAGTATTACTATTTGGAACCATTATTATCTAAAAATCCTGCAGCTATAACTGTTTTTCACACATGGGTTTTATGTAAAATTATTCTAGGATGTACGGATACTATTACTCGTATAAAAAATATAAACAAAGATGATTTCTGCAATGAAATTACTAAAGAACAGATTGAGAAATTTGTTGCTCAATCAGAAAAAAATATTCAGGAATCATGGCATAGCGATATTACAAGAAATATTACAATCCAATATGTTCTCGATTTTATTACGGAATTTACAAATGAATGTAGTAGAAAGAGAGCTATTCTATTATTGGATGATGCGGCTTTAACTTTAACAAAAGAATACATGATAGAGTTCTTTGATATTTTTAGAAGTCTGAAAACACTAAATATTTCGCCTAAGGCATCAGTATATCCCGGTACAACAGAATATGGACCGCGATTTCATTTGAAGCAGGATGGTGATCCTTTTAATGTTTGGTTTGAACCAGAGGGAATAGAATATTCACAATTTATTAACCAATTATGTGAAAAAAGATTTATTGATATTAAAATCGAGGATAACATCAAAGAGCTACTTAAATATGCTTCATTTGGCAATCCACGTGCATTTATTACTCTTTTACGAGATTATGAGCAAGAGACAACAAAGAATTCACAAGTGACTTTTAATACTATAATTGAAACACGTTGTAAGTTATTAAAAGATGAATATCTATCAATAAAGCAAAAACTTAACCAGTACAGTACAATTATTGATACAGGATGGGATTTTTTTGATGCAATATTAAATGAAATTGCATCTGCTAATCGAAAATATATTATGGGTGATGAATTTGAAAAGCAAATAACCATTGGACTTCTTGATTATCGTGATAATTCAATTGATCGAATGATAAAATTTTTAATAGAAGCAGGTCTATTATATGAGTTATCTCCTGTAAAGCATGGCGAAAATAGGGAATATAAAAGATTTATACCTCACTTGATTTTTCTTTTTCAGAAAAGAGCTTTTTCAAAAAGTAGAGGATTCAATGTACCCGAAATATTAGATTTTTTAAAAAGGAAAAATACCAAACATCCTATTCGCAAAGATAATATATATAATATTCTTAACAACGAAGCATTAAAAAATTTAAAATTAGATTTGCCACATTGTACTAACTGTGGAGCCAATCGCCTTAGTGAGAATCAAAAATACTGCCATGCATGTGGTAATGAATTAGTTTCAAAATCTTCTTTTGAAAAGTGTATGCAGTTAACTATTGATGAATTACCATTAACTACATGGCAAAAAGAAAAAATAAAAAAAGAGACAGTTCTAAAAACTGTAAAGGATTTTTTATCAATCTCAGATATCGGTGATGAGTTAAGGAAGCCTCATGGCTTTGGGAAAAAGAAGGCTGAAACAATTATAAATAAAGTAAATAAACTTATAGAGGAGTTTCTTGCATAATGAGTAAATTTAAATACTCAATAAGTCAATATATAACTGTAAGTAACTTTACAACAACAGGCCTTTTTGACAATTCATTTGTGCATTCGCGTAAATCTGCTATTGATGATTTTATTGATAAGAGGAAAGCACTATTTGTTCTCATAAAACCATATGAAAGTAATATAAACGAATTGCCCTATGAATTAACAAATATGGTGTTGCTTGGGTGTATATCGGCTGTAGAAAGTTACATTAGAAAAATAATTAGAACAATTATTAATGTAGATGAAGCCTCTAGGAAAAATTGTGAAGGCCAAACCCTTAAATATGGTGCAGTTCTTTCTCATCAGGATAAGGCAATGCTTCCTGAAGCATTACTTGAGAACTTTTCTTTTACCAGTGGTAAGAATATTAAAGATACAATAAAATGCATGCTTGGGATTGAATGCGGTAATTCTCAACCACTAGATACTGTTTTAAAGGAGTACTCAAAAATATGTCAATTAAGGCACTGTGTTGTTCACCGTTTCGGGTTATTAGGTTCAAACAATGCGATAGAACTTGGATTATCGGAACACCAACTTTATTTAGAAAAGCCTTTACGTATTGATTTTGATCATCTGAATGAAATTGTTCAAGTATGCGAAAATGTTGTGAAGGTTATAAATAATCATCTTTTTTGTGAAGTTCTGGAAAGAACATTTGGTAATAAAACAGAAATGTGGTATTCAGATTATCGGCGGGATAAGAATACATTTATAAAATATTTCGATCTGTTTAAGGACTCTGCTAGTATTTATGATTCTAAAGCTATATGTAAAGAGTTTATTAACAAGATGCATGAAATATATGGGAAGGGATATCAAAGAAATGGATGATCTTGCAAGATACTATACTCAAGATAAAATATCTCAATTACTCATAAATAAAATGAAAGCAAGTGAGCCAAAACGAATCCTTGAATTAGGTATTGGGGTTGGTTCACTAAGTTTAGCTGCATATAAACGCTGGAATAAGGCAAATTTTTTTGGTGCAGATGTTGACGATAATTCTATTTCAATAATAAAGAATAATCTGCCATTCGTAGAAATCATTAATCATAATAGTTTAGAGCATAATATACAAGTTAAACTTAATATTAAGGATTCGTCAATTGATATAGCAATATGCAATCCACCATATTTAAGACATAAAATTGATGAAGCTGATATGTTTCTTTTTAAAAAGGTGAATTTAGGTAGCTGTATTCATAATAAACAAATAACGACGGATATTGTTTTTTTGGCGCAGAACTTAAGGTTTTTAAGAGATGGATGTGAGTTAGGAATAATTTTGCCAGATAGTATATTAACAAATCAATACTTTTCTGGACTAAGGACTGATCTCTTATTTAATCATAATGTTAAATGTATAATTCAACTTCCTGACAATGTTTTTAGCAAGACAGAAGCAAGAACGCATATCTTAATAATAGAAAAGAATGGGAAAAGCAATGACGAAATTGAAGTGTCTAAAGCAGATCTCAATGGCGAAATTATGCAAAGTATCTTTGTTGATAAAAATAAATTAATTCAAAGAATGGACTTCAATTTTCATTACTGGTCATCAAGGCAAGATGGACATAAAGAAAGCTGTATATCGCTAGAAGATATCGTTATTTCATTAACTAGGGGGAATAAAACAAAAAAATATTTACAGAACCTAAATGTTTTATATTTTCATACTACGAGTTTCAATTCAAAAGACTTGTATTTAGAATTAGACTCAACTGAAAACGATTACCCAACTAATTTATCATTGGCCGGACCTGGAGATATCTTAATTGCAAGAGTCGGGAAAAGATGTATTGGGAATATTATAATGGTAAAAAAAGGTTACATACCATATTCCGATTGTATTTATAAGTTAAGCGTTCCGGACTATTATAAAAAAATAACAATTGAATCACTTATTTCCACAAGAGGTCAATTATGGATACAAGCTTACGCTCACGGCGTTTGCGCAAGATTAATTAGTAAATATGACTTATTGAAGTTCAAATTGAATTCAAATTAAGTTTTTAATGTATTTACTCGGCATTTTTAATCAATTTCATATATTTTCTTGTTTTTATGCAGGGGGGCAATTTTTGGATTCCGGCTCCAAGCGCGCAAGCTGCTTGCCGGTAAAGCAGTGCTACTATCGGAACTGCAAAAGCCAGCAGCCTAAACCGTAACGGCACACAAAGTGGCTGGTTTACGTTTGGTGGCAGGAAGTGAACCAAGGGGCATGGGACGGCACATGAATCCAAGTTGCATGATCATGCCAGCCGAGGATGCCGGTCTACGCCACAGGTTTATAGGGACATTCCGGCATCCACTGCGCTGTTCCGGCAAAACGGCAAACCGGGCCAGCCGCAAAGTGTGAAAGTCAAGCAGTTTTTCATGGCTGTAAAATCATCTTACCACCCACAGATTCGCTGGAACAGCGCTAGGGGAGGCCGAATATCCCGATAACCTGTGTCCCTGTCCGGCATCCGACGGCTGGCATGATCGGCAACTTGGATTCATGCCGCCGACCACGCCCCTTGTTTCCTTCCACTGCCGAACGTAAACCGGCCATTTCATGTACCGTTACGGTTCTGGCTGCTGGCTTTTGCGGTTTCATAGCAGCGCTGCTTTTACCGGC
>JAEWQC010000125.1 GCA_023399355.1 Bacillota bacterium
TCCGGGGTTTCTGCACCTCGGGTAGCCGGCGTCATTAAGTCAGGCCTTCGGTGTAGGAAGGTTAAACACTGGAACTTTTACAGCGGTAGCCTTGAACTGTAACAGTACTTAAAGGATACGGTAGCGTAGACCCTGCCCTTGGGGGATGCGCGTCAGGAATGTCAAATCGGGGGATACACCCGTAGAAGCACTGGAGGATACGGTTTCGGACAGGGGTTCGACTCCCCTCGCCTCCACCACAATTTTTTGTCGAAAGAAGTCGATTGTTGTTACAGTTGGCTTCTTTGTTTTTATATGATAAAATATACATATATTGTTGTATATGAATTTGATATGTGTATTAATTAGGGTGTTATTATATGAATGTGTTTATTAGAGAGGCTAAGAAGGAAGATTTATCAGAAATACTTGAATTATATCGACAGCAGGATATGGATAATGGTAAGGTTTTATCAATAAAGCAAGCCGAGGCCATATTTATAAAAATATCGGATTATCCTAATTATAAAATATTTATTGCAATAGATGAGGGTAAAATTGTAGGTACCTTTGCTTTGGCTATTATGGATAATCTTGCCAATATGGGTGCAGCTTCGGGATTAATTGAAGATGTAGTAGTAAAAACAGATTGGCAAGGTCGAGGAATTGGAAAGCAAATGATGAAGTATGCAGTAGAATATTGCAAAAAATATGAGTGTTATAAAGTTGCTTTATCAAGTAATCTAAAAAGGGAAAAAGCACATCATTTTTATGAATCATTAGGATTTAGAAAACACGGATATAGTTTTTTGTTGGAGTTATAAAATAATAACCCATTAATTTGCATTTTATAATATTATGAGTAATACCAATGGCATCTATATTCACCTAACTTGCCACAATTTGTCTGTAAACCTTGCTGCGCAAGGTTTACAGCGTTTTTACAGAAGAAAATTTAGTGGGTTTGAAGGCTTTTTTTAGTCAGAAAAGAGGTCTTTTTCTCTTTTATACCCCCATTGCTTCGATTAACTTCTTTGTACCGACCAGACTTATCGCTCTTCTCATATTGTAGGCAAGGAAGCTAAGCCCCAGCTCGGCTGTTGCTTTTTCTTTACCCTTGCATAGCAGGTAATGTGCCCCGTGATACCACTTTACTGTCCCGAAGGGGTGTTCCGACAAACACATTCGTTCCTTCAACCTGGGGATATCTTTCTTTATACGGAGGATAACTTTTGTTTTTGCATGATCTCGTCGGTCGAGGGTGTGATTGAAGGGGTTTAAGAGTAAGCATTTTAAAGCCTTTGATGAACCTGTGGGATGTATGATCAAACACCTTGGATAATAACTCGACCTTCTTGCTACGGCTGCGGTTATACAAGGAATCGTCCGTAATCAGCACGGTTGCTCTATCTTCCGAGATTAGTCTGTTGATTACTCCGATAATACGGGTCACCAGTAGCAGCAGAAACCTTGCCCAGTTGAAAGAACTGGAGTTGAGAAATCGATAAGTGGTATTTTTCTTGAAAGAGATATCATCGGGATTCATTTTCAGGGTACGAAACAGATTTTTACCCGAGAAAACCAGCCCGAAAATTTCTTTGAGAACCACAACGCATTGAATGCCGCCCTCTTTATAGAAATTTGATTTTTTCATTACCGATTGAAAAATCAGCAAAAAACGTATTAATTTTGGAAGAAACAGCATGTTCAGCGTTTGAATTATCTGTTACAATAGAATTCATAAAAGTTCCTCTTATCCTTGGTACTGGTGGTTTCTAGTCAATTCTATTATACCAAAAAGAGCGGAACTTTTATATATTTTATTACAGATTTGTATTAATATATAAATATCCAACCCGGCATTTCAGGCTGGGAAAGTTGAGTTATTTATATTTTCGGGGGATGGGAAATGAAAAAATATATTTAAAAAAAATCTGATGCGTTTACATCCGGTCTTTCTTTAGGTAATCCGGCAGCTTGTAAAACTGCAAAGCTAGTAAATTTATATAATATTCGTTATGAGCTTATTAATGCTCCAACCTGCAAATACTTGCAAATATTGTCGGGCATTTGTTCTTAACGAATATTATACTTAATGTGAAAGGAGAAGTATATGGAAACTCTGGAAAACATGAAACAAGCAATTGATTATATCGAAAGCAATCTTGATCGTGAAATTAAATATGCAAGAATTGCACAAATCGCATTATGCTCGGAGTATCACTTTCAGCGCATGTTTGGTTTTCTTATCGGCGTACCCCTATCCGAGTATATAAGGCGACGTCGTTTAACCCTTGCCGCTTTTGACTTGCAGAATGGTAATGAAAAGATAATTGATATTGCTTTGAAGTATGGCTATAATTCGCCTGATTCGTTTTCTCGTGCATTTATAGCAATGCATGGAATTATACCGTCAAAGGCAAGAGAAAAAGGCATATCCTTAAAGGCGTATCCTCGTATAACATTCTCTTTATCACTGAAAGGAGTTTTTGAAATGAACTACAGAATTGAACAAAAAAATTCATTTGTCGTTGTAGGTATAAAGCAGAGATTTTCTAATGTTGAGGGTTTGGGAGAAAACATAGGGAAGATGTGGGTAGAGACACCAACTGAAACAATCGGTCAGATCTCCGGGCTTGGGGATGGGCTAGTGGGTGTATACAGCGGAATGTATGAAGATAACACGACTGATTAATACATTGCCGCCATAACTGAAAAAGATTGTCCCAAAACGATGTGCAAACTTGAAATACCATCTCTTACATGGGCAATATTTGAAATAACCGGACCGATGCCTACAGCAATGGCAGAAATATGGGGACGCATTTTTTCCGAGTGGTTCCCTACATCTGGTTATGAACACGCAGAAGCACCAGAAGTGGAGTGGTACTCAAACGGTGATCTGAGCTTGACTGATTACAAAAGCGAAATATGGATACCAGTTACTAAAAAGTAATGTTCTATGCCTAATAAGCATTTACTGTGCCAAGATTGATGCGCATTCTTATATAGTACGAAAGTACGAAACATAACGATAGCATCTATATTCACCTAACTTGCCAAAATTGTAAAAAAGCGACACTCAGGGAATTACCCCCGGGTGTTTTGCTTTGTTTGCGCATCAAGATATTCACTTTACAACTATATCGCATCGTGCTATACCGTATGGTGCTATATTGGGAAGCATTGAAACTGGACCGGCCATGACAATGCAAACCAGGGTCCAAAGAAGGTCTTTCCAGAAATGCTCTTGTCTGAACTTGAAAAACTCAAAATAATTACGACCTTCATTTTTGAATAGCAGGTAAAGCACAAATGCGCAGAAAATGTTTGTTATGGTTACGATAAACAGCCACCAGGCTCCTGCAGCCCTGAAAGAATTGCTTTTTCAATTATTATTATGTCAGCTTACATAGATAAAAATGTAGGTGTAAACGGCAAAGTAAAGTGAGGAAATCCGGCAAGTAAAGTAAGGATCATCGGCAACAAAAGTAAGGGAAAACGGAAATGGAAGTAAGGGTACAAAAATAACTTATCACACATCATATTCAATTACAATATCTGGCTGCAAAATCGAAATAATACCTCTCATTCAAGTCACATTTCATAGTGGCACCGCGCCAATTATCCGCATACCGGACATAGGTTGCCGGCGTCGCCACATCTACTATTTCAATTTGCTCACGAATACCCGGATAGGGTTCGCTGAGTCTGTCAATCACTGCTTCAGCCATCCCCCAACATTCCGAAGAGAGTGGAATGGTAGTCAGCAGCTGATATTACTACATCCGCTGGAATGTTGGCGCCGTCTTCGAGTGTGATCTCTGTAGCCATTCCATCCTTAACGGTAATCTTTGCAACTCGTTTTCCATAAAAAACTTTTCCGCCAAGTTCCAGATACCTTTTTTCTATATCTTTAGCCATCTTGAGCGACCCGCCAAGCGGGTAACCAGCCATATGTCCTGCACACCACGCCATCGTTGCAGCAAACAGGGACACAGGCATCATTCCGCTCCAAATGTTGGAGAACATCTCTTTTAGGTCGCTATTTTTATATTTGGCTGCGAAGTTTTCCATGCTGACTTTGCCATTTTTAAAAAAGTATTGTTATGGACTGATCTGTGATAAAAGGTCTTTCATCATTTCCATATAATCTGCAAGACCCATGACTTCCACCGCCTTGGCAACATTCGGACGAAAGCCCTTTGTTGCATTACCCATAAATTTTCCGTTTGGAAAAGATATGGTTCCTTTTTAAAAAGGAAAATTTATGGTTCCTCACCGGAATTGCAGTAAACCCAAAAAATGTAGATTGAAAGACACGGTTTAAATAGTGAAATTTGTTGAACCATACTCCAAACCTATTCGGGAAAGCAAGAGATAGGTGTTGTCTTGCAAGGGATGACACCTATCTCTTTGCTGATTTTTTGAAGGTTACAAAGATTTTCTCATAAGCGTTATTTGCAGTTATTTCTGATAAAGGTAC
Organism: Bacillota bacterium; assembly: GCA_023399355.1. Classification (GTDB taxonomy): domain Bacteria; phylum Bacillota; class Clostridia; order Acetivibrionales; family DTU013; genus UBA1305. The sequence goes on from JAEWQC010000125.1 coordinate 4,466, forward strand.
TTCGTATCCCATTATACGTTTTAGTCTCCAGTACCGCTCAAGCGGTTCAGCAAATTCGCCACAATACATTTCACCAGGTTCATACCCGGGGAATTCAATTAAACCATAACTATTACTGCCCATACCTGCCGGCAATGCTCTTCTTATAATGCCGCGGCGTAACTCCTGTTATGCTTTTAAAGACCTTTTCAAAATGAGACAGGTTGTTAAAGCCCACCATGCCTGCAATATCCGTAATGGAGTATTTATGCATGCCAATCAGCATTTCTGCCTCGATAATCCTTTTTTGGTTTACATACTCAACAATCGTCAGTCCGGTATACTGTCTGAAGAGCCTGCACAAATAGTATTTGCTCATGCTCATATGACTGGAGATACCGTCCAGGGATATATTATTGCCGAGATTTTGATTTATGTATGTCAATACACTTGAAACACGGGTATCGTCCGGTATTTCTGGATTCTTGACGTCGTTTGACAGCAAGTATTCCGCAATTTGTGTCAGGAATATTATAAAGTATGCATACAGGTATGAATCTCGGTACCGGCTTGAGCTATCGTAGTGCACCAGCATGTTTCGGACAATCTCCTGCATATATTGCTGCAGCTTTTCGGGCAACGTAATCAAACGGCAGTTGCACAGACTCTCATTAAGGATATTAAAAATGTCGGGAGATTTCAAAGGCTGCCCCAGTTGGCCCACCGAAGGGTGATACAGTATAAGCACCCTCTCGCTTTTTTCCATTGAATATATAGCTTTGTGCATTTCAAAGCTGTCTACAAAGACAATGCTTCCTTTACCTACAGAATAGCATTTGTTGTGCAAGAAATACCTTGCCTCTCCGCTTATAAAATATATTATTTCACAGATGTTATGGTAGTGGGGGACGCTTTTATGGGCTGATTTCTGTACATAACCTTTTTCTATAAGGAAGTCGATGTTGATTTTTTCGTATTGTGAGTTTTGCACTTGGGAATATCCTTTCAATATCTTCACTTCATTATATTTTAATTTAAATTATATGGCAATATATGCGCAGTTATATTTTAAGATAGCAAGATAAATTGAATCTCCGGATAATCCGAGTGTTATACTGAGCTTGCCTTGTACAAGGTAAGCAGGGTCTGCTGAACAGACACCTGTTTTAATCCGCACAAGCCATTAACATTCTGGAGCCTTTTTGTCGAGTACAAAACCTATGAAGACTCTGCGGTGGATTTTGTTCCACGGTTTATCAAGCTTGCAAAGAAATTTGAATTCCATGGAGCATGAGCTGCTACTGAGCTGGCTTATAGGCCGTATAGCCGTCGGCGGCGAACTTAAGGGTCTTGTGGGGAAACTCCTTGAGCAATAGCTGGATTTGAACAAGTAGAAATTGATTATATGCTACCAAAAACTGATATGATTGAGTTCAAACGAAGACCATCCTTTCTGGGGTTTTTGGTGTTTGAAGACTCAATTATATCAGAAAAGAGGGGGTCATTGTTGTTTTTATATCAAAAAACCCTGAAACCCTTGGTAAAGAGCATACTTCAATATAAACCGAGTGTAATTTGATTACACTAACAAAAAACAGGGGGATGATCATTATGAAAAGGTTACTCAACTCCAAAGTGTTTGCCATTCTGCTGGTACTTACGGTATTGGCAAGCACATCAATCGTTGCGCCGATCGCCTATGGTGCTGCGGCGGCAGGTACGTCATACTACGTTGATTCGATAAACGGAAATGACGGCGATTCCGGAACAGACCAGGCACATCCATGGCAGACCTTGGACAAGGTAAACTCCACAACATTTCAACCGGGAGATAAAATACTCTTCCACACGGGAGGAAGCTGGCAGGCTCAGCTCCATCCGCTGGGTTCAGGTACTGCAGAAAATCCAATAGTTATCGATATGTACGGCGACGGCAGCGCCAAGCCGGCTTTTGATGCAGGCCCTGTGTTAACAAATCCGAGCACGGATGCCAGCAACTACACTTCCACCGTGAGGCTGGTGGACCAGGAGTACTGGGAAATAAATAATCTGGATGTCACAAACAGCGGGACTTCCGGGTATGACAGAAGAGGCGTGTCCGTCGAGTCCACGGGTGGGACGTACAACCATATCTACATCAAAAACTTGTACATACATGACGTTAAAGGGAGACTGGGTTCAGCCTCGGGAAGAAAGAGGACAGGCGGCATAATAATCGTCGGTGAGAAAGCCACAGACTACTTACCAACGGCCAGATATAACGACATCCTCGTGGAAGGCAACAGCATCGTTGACTGCGACAATGTCGGGATGAACATATGTGAAAATACCGGTATAAATTTGGATACCAACCTCAGCAATGTAGATACCGGTGCCGCCACGGCAAATGATAGCACGAATGTAGTCATCAGAAACAACGTTATTGATCATCCGGGCGGAGACGGTATCATAGTTAATATGAGCTATGCTCCCCTGGTGGAACACAACGTTTGCATCAACGCAAACGCAAGAGGTCCCGCATACGCATGCGCCATCTGGCCTTGGGACTGCGACAAAGCCATATTCCAGTATAACGAAGCCTATGGCACAAGAATGGCACCTGGCGCAAACGGCGACGCGACAGCGTGGGATTCCGATGCTTTTAACGTTGGTACGATCTACCAGTACAATTATAGCCACGACAATGATGGCGGCTCCATTATGATATGCGGGAACGCTGCAACCCAAGATGTGCAGGGAGGATCAGGATATTCCGACACCACGTACTTCAGATACAACATAAGTCAGAACGACCACGGCACCATAGTGAGGTTGCAGGGACCCAATCTCGATACATACACATACAACAATACCTTCTACATAGGGCCGTCTGTATCGGGTGCCAAGATTTATTGGTCGTCGAATAACAGAGGCAATTACTCCTATAACAATATTTTCTACAACGATGGGACAGGCAGTTCATTCAGTTTAGGTAAATCAACGAATAATATATTTGACTACAATGTGTATTATGAAAAACAGCCTATTTCCAACATACCCAATGATGCTCACGCGCTCACGTCCGACCCGAAGCTTGTGGCTCCTGGGACGGGAAGCACCGGCAGTGACTCCGTGGACGGTTACAAGCTCGCGGCTGATTCGCCGTGCATAGATACCGGGATGGCTATTGCGGATAACGGTGGTAAGGATTACTTCGGCAATGCGGTCCCGGCGGGAGGCGCCACAGACAGAGGCGCGTATGAGGCCGTGAACCTGGTGGCTCCCAGCGGACTTGCGGCGGCTAGCGCTGCGGCCAGTGGGACGCAGATAGTTGTGACGTGGAATCCCGTACCGGGAACGACAAGCTATGACCTTGAGATAGACGGCACTGCCCACAGCGGCATTACAAGCGCGTCATATACCCATACCGGTCTGACTGACGGCTCCACGCATACTTACAGGGTGAGGGCGGTAACAGGCATCGGAACAACAAACTGGTCAGCACTTGTTTCAGCTACGACGCCGGCCCACACACCAACATACACGCCAACATACACGCCAACGCCGTCACCTGCTCCTTCAACGAATGACCCCGTAATATCGGTTCTACAGGACGGTACAAAAGTGCTGACAGTCAAGCCGGCTGATTCCGGTTCCGTGGCGGGTAAAAAAAGGGAAGTAAAGCTGTCTTCCGGTCTTATATCCGATGAGTTAGCCAAAGACGTGGACAAGATCGTCGCAGATACCGGAATCGGTATGATCTCAATTCCCATGGATGTGATAGCCTCCATATCCGGGAAGGACATTAAGGTTTCTGTGGAGAAGCTGGATGCAGGCAGCTTGCCAGACAATATAAAAAGTGTTGCCGGGAGCAATCCTGTTTACGATTTCAATCTCTTTGCCGGGGATACAAAAGTGACCTCATTTGGTAAAGCCATAGAAATAACACTGCCCTATGTCATGGGAACAAATGAGGATGTTGACAGACTGACCGTCTTCTACATCAATGACAATGGTGAGCTTGAGAATGCTGCGGGCGTATATGATGCCGCAACGCACACGATGAAATTTGTCACTACGCACTTCAGCAAGTACATGGTAAAGGAAAATCCGGTCTCATTCGCAGACATAGGAAGCACTGCATGGGCAAGTCGCAGCATTGAGTCAATGGCTGCCAAGGGCATCATAAGCGGTATAGGCGGAGGTAAATTCGACCCTTCCTCCAATGTCACACGGGCGCAGTTTGCCGCTATGATCGTCAAAGCCTTGAAACTCACAGATGCGAGCGCAGAAAACAAATTCAAGGACGTAAGCAAGGACAATTGGTACTATAATGCGGTTATGACTGCGTATAAGGCCGGTATAATCAGCGGCAGAACTTCAGATACATTTGCGCCGAACGCCGATATAACCAGGCAGGAAATGGCGGTAATGCTTGCGAAAGCGATGCAGCTTGTGAAGGGCAAGGCTTTGCCCGCCAGCACGGGCAGCTATCTCTCCGGATTCAGCGATAACGTGAAAATAGCGGATGCTTATAGAGGGGATGTCGCGCTGGTATCGGAATACAAAGTAATTAGCGGAATGCCGGATGGAACTTTCTCTCCGGACTCATTGGCGACCAGAGCGCAAGCAGCCACTGTGATCTATAAATTGTTCAATCTGGATTGACCCATACTCAGATGGGGATTACCGGCTCAATAATTTAGCTGGTAATCCTCATCTTCAATCTTGTAAATGTGAAGAATAACGGCGCGTTGAGCTTTAATGACAGGGATGATATAGCGGAAGTGAAATGCATGGCTGGGTGCTATCATAAGGCGAAGGCCGTACTTGATGAAATGTTGGAGGCAAACAGGGAACTTTTATTGCAGTTTTTCAGGGGGGGGAGAAAGGATAATGATAAAAAGCTCTTTTCACAAAAATAGATTTATAATTTTCCCATTGCTGTTCATTATCGTTGTGCTGGCCGTAGTCCTTGTTTTAGAAGAAAGGAAACCGACATATGGGCAAATTGGCACAGTGGACGGTATACCCATCTCTTCAAAGCTATTCAGCAGTAAACTGATTAAGGATAGAACAAAGAAGAAGGCATTGGATGATTGCGTAAGGATCATCGTTCAACAGGAGCTGGCAATAAAATACGGAATAATCGACGACGCCGACTATAAAAAAATATTAAAGGACTGCGAACTGGAAAACAAAAAAAGAAAACAGGATATGGCGGACGGCAAGCCGATATACGGCCCTGTTGAATACAGTCCGGATGATTATTTTAACTATGTTTTCACCAATATGATCACAAAGCTGAAAACAAAATTGGGAGAGTCGGAGTTCAAGGTGGATGACACCGCACTGGAACGGATGTACGAAGCGCAAAAAGACGACCAGTTCAAGCTTGTATCAATCAGGATAAACAGGATATCATTGCCGGTAACCGATGAGAAGGGTAATGTGGATCCGGTAAAAAGACAAGAGGCCGGAGAAAAAATAGAGGACATATTAAAGCGCATAAAAGCCGGAGAAAGGTTTGAAGAACTGGCTAAAGCAGCCAACAGGGATGGAACTGTAATGGAACGGGTTTTTGATACCAGCACCAAACACATGGATTCCAGGATTAATCCAGAACTAAGAGAAACGGCGGAGGGGATGTCGCCTAATCAGGTCAGTGACATCATTATGTTGGAGGATTCCTCCTTGAACATTATAAAATGTGAGGAGTACAAGATCGAGGGGGATATAAAATTCGACGATGTCAAAGAAAACATAAGATCATGGTATATTGATACAAAATATGACGAATATAAGGATCAGTTGATTAGGAATGCCAGGGTGGATATCGACCCAAAAGCGTACGGGGCCCAGTAGTATGATATACGGCCGGATCCAATAAACGAGTGACATTGCGCTGGGAACTGTAGAGCAGCTTCCAATAATGAATGTCAAAGTCCCTTATTGCAGAAGACAAGGTTGTATAAACAGCGCTGTCTTTTTACTTTGGGGGCTTTAAGTCGGCTGTGCTTCCATCACTTTTACCCCTAAGCTAAAAAAGATCCAGGACAAATTAGAGCTTGATACCGAGGCCCAAGGCTTATTTCCAGGATGTGATTATGATTGTCCTATTTATGGGACACAATACGTAGCCAATACAACAACTACTGGCCCAGGCGGCATACAAATTGGCGGGTGTGGAACATTTCAGGTAGTAACTGGATATGATTCAAATGTAACTCCATTATTGTAGAATAAAAATAAAAATATGCACAGTCTCATTTAAATTTGGTGTATAACTATATTAACTGGTTATACACCAATATTTTAGCATATTGGCTAAAAATTAGAGGTAAATTGATGATGGGTATCTATACTAAACTGGCTTACAAATATATCATATTAAATAAAACAAAATCTATTATAATGGTTTTGGGTTTTGCATTGGCAATTACTTTAGCACTATCAATTGCAAGTGTTTTTGATAGTATAATCACGACTGAAATTTACAGACAAAAAATAGATTCATTTGGATATGACTTTGGATATTCAGGAATTACCATTCAGAATATTAGTAGTGTTAAAAAAGATATTATAAAAGATAAAAATGTAGAGTCTATTGGGATTGTAAGGGAGTTTGGATCAACTCTCGTAAAAGATGGCTTGGATGCTTACCTGAGAGGCTATGACGGCACTGCTGTGAAGATGTTCGGAATAAAGCTTAAGGAAGGAGCATTGCCGCAAAAGTATAATGAAGTATGTCTTGAAGAATATACATTGCTGAATATGAAGAATAAACCACAAATTGGGCAAAAATTCATTTTAAATGTTAAAGATAATTCTGGTCATATTCAAAAAAACGAGTATATTCTATCTGGTATATTAAAAGATACAAAAGATAATACTCTTAGTTTAAATAGTGTTAATATTGTGCTGGTTAATTACAGCGCTTATTCCAATAAGAGCAATACCTTATTAAGTTTATATGTAAAACTGAAACATTATGCAGGACTTTATAATAAAAGTTTAAAAATTCTGAATGATATTAACTTAAAGTATTCCTCAAAAAATCAATTTATTAATTTACATTTTATAAAAAATGAACATTTTTTAAATAATCTTGGTCTCCTGAATAATTTTGAAACTTACAAAACCTTATTAATGCTATTTTCTGTAGGAGTAGCCGTACTAATAGTGTTTAATTTGCTTTCGATTTCCATTACTGAAAGGATTCGTCAATATGGGCTGCTGAGAAGTATAGGAACGTCAGGAAAACAAATCAGACTGATTATTGTTATTGAAGCTGTGTTATTAAGTTTACCGTCTATACCGATTGGTACTGCTGCAGGATACACATTTGCCCGAGTACTTGTAAACATAATATCCCCCATATTAGTTAATAGGAGGATATATAGCGTATTTAACATCAAGAATGTTATTTTTGTATCAGTAGCTATTATTCTGGCAGCCATAATTACTTCATTGATACCGGGCAGAAAAGTTGACAGGCTCACACCGATTGAGGCTTGCAGACACACCGATATAGGTAACGGAGTGAAAAAACGGAAAAATGCTTTGGAGTTCCTTGCAGGGAGATTTTTTGATATTATTAAAGTTATGGCGGTTTGCAATATAAATCGTAATAAAAGTAAAGCTTTTTTCATCGTAGCATCATTATCATTAAGTGGATTTATTTTTTTAACGATTTTTTACTTTTATATTTTTATTTCTGATCCGCAAATTGGAAAAAGTACAATCACGAGTGACTTTGAGCTGCAAGTTGATATAGGAGGAAGTGAAAGATATACAGTTTCCGAGATGGAGGAAATTCAGAAAATAAATGGCGTAGAAGAAGTATATGGATATAACACTGTCAGAGGGTATACATTTATTTTTGCGGATAAACGTTTTGTGGAGGGATATAAGGCATCCTGGGCGGGAGCTGGTTTTTACCTTTATGGAAATTTTGTTTCAGCTGGAGCTGGTTTGCTTGGTTGTAATGATACATTACTTTACAAGCTGAATGTAGATAAGAATATTCTACAGGATATGAAAAGGAATGATAACGATTTTTGCGGTATCTTTAGTACCAGATTAGATAGAAATAAGGCTTCATCGTTATTTGAACTAATCCATAAGGAATCGGAAATATATGTTGTATCAAAAAGAGACATAGACTTAAATGCAATAAAGAAATTTTCACCTAAAATCCAGCCATGTGCGACAATGTTCATAAATGATTCCGTACCATTTGGTTATGGTGTATCTGCATATTATATGACAAATAGTTCTTTTGAAAAATTGACTGGTCTAGAAGGGTATTCAAATATTTATGTTAATATTAGAAATGGTGCAGATAGAAATAAGATTGCCAGCGAACTTCATAAACTGGCTAATTTAAAGTCAAGTGGGAAATTAGATGATGCAGCTATGCAGCTTGGAATTGTAAGAAAGTTTTTTAGTCAAATCTCAATGCTTGTATTGGGGTTATCGATCCTGATTCTTGTAATAGGTATTATTAGTATGTTTATTACATTAAAATCGAGTATAATCCTGCGGATGAGTGAATTAGCTGTATTAAGAGCGATAGGGATCAGCAGAAAAGATCTGAGAAAAATGTTTATTTACGAAGGATTATACTATGGAGCACTAAGCTCAACAATAAGCTCAGTCATAAGTGTTTTCTTCTGCTGCACTGTCTTTAGTCTTCCTGAATTATATACGAATCCTTTTATATCAGCATTTTTAAGGATTCCATGGACAATATTTATCAGCGTTTTTTTAGGAAATATAGTTTTATGTATTGCTGTAACGTTGATATCTGTAAGGCCGCTTTATAGTATAAGTATAGTTGAGGCAATAAGAAATGAATAAATTTTGCAAAACAATAAAATATGGAAGGTTATATGAGTATAGTAATATATTAAAAGTTGCAGTTATAGATAGCGGATTAAGCGAATCATTGCAGATTTCGCTCGGTAATAGGGTGGTTGGGGGATTTTCATATGCTGTTGATAGAAATGCTGTTGAAAGACAGATTGACTTTTTCGACAACTGCGGACATGGCACTGCTTGCACTTCTATAATAAGTAAACTTGCACCAAATACTCAATTTTATATTGTAAAAATCCTTGATGAGAGTGGTAAAACGAACAGTAATATTTTAATTAAAGCTTTAAATGATTTGGCAAAATCGGACATCGATATAATTAATTTAAGTGTCTCAACAGGTACAGTCGAACATTATGCTGAACTTCAGAAAGTGTGTCATGAACTAATGCTTGAAGGCAAAATAATTATATCATCAAAAATGAATTTTGGAAGTAATTCATCATATCCTGCCATACTGGATTCGGTTATCGGAATCGAAGGAGGTATTTTCTGCAATACAGGAATAATATGGTTTAATAAAAATAGGCCTATACAGTGTGTTGCAGATAGCTCACCCAGTATAATAAGAACCGGTGAGAATGAATACATTATTGGAAAAAGAAACAGCAAGGCTACTGCAGTGGTAACTGGAATTGTTAGATTTCTATAATATGTATTCAATATATAATGCGATAAAGGGAAAATGGTTAGCGGGATAAGGAGTATCCACAAAACGACCAACTAACATGCTGTATCCGGGAAACAGGCTCAACCAAATCAAAGCGAAAAACGATGAGAAATGAAGATAATCAAAGTATATGAGAGTTTATTAAGGGAGGCTACTACAATGTTAATACTAGAGACAAGAAATTTAACAAAAATTTATGGCGAAGATGAAGATCAACGGATTTATGCACTTAAACATATTAATATTACGGTAAATGAGGGTGAATTCATTGCAGTAACCGGCCCTAGCGGTTCAGGAAAAAGTACACTTTTACACATGCTTGGAGGGCTAGATAAAGTTACTGAAGGAGACGTTTTGGTTCAAGGTGTTAACATTTCAAATTTGAATGATGAGAAAATAAGCCAGTATCGCAGGAGTAAAATCGGATTTATTTTTCAGTCCTATAATCTTGTGCCAGTCCTTAATGTTGAAGATAATATTACTTTACCCATTAGGCTGGATAAGAAGAAAATTGATAAGGATTATTTACAAGAAGTTATCAAGCTTCTTGATCTACAGGATAGAGTAAAGCACTATCCTAACCAGTTATCCGGGGGACAGCAGCAACGCGTAGCGATTGCAAGATCAGTGGTAAATAAACCTGCTATCATATTGGCAGATGAGCCAACAGGGAATCTTGATAGAGCGAATGGCCGAATAGTTCTTAATCTTCTGAAACACTCTGTAAGGAGTTTCAATCAAACTCTAATAATGATTACACATGATCCTGAAATTGCGAAAACAGCAGATCGTGTAATCAGGATTGAAGACGGTAAAATAGTGTCGTAAATAGTTCTTTATATTTAGAAGGCTGATACCGGATTTTAAACCATTGAGGATTTTTAGAATGAACAGTATGATTTCCTATATGGAAATCAAGTTCTAATAAAAGATCCTATTAAATATTAAGATTTTGTATAAGAAGGGATCCGGAGTATTACTATCACACACAAAATGGAACTGCAATAGACGTATTGTGACTTTGAAGATAGATAAGGTTCTAACGGGAAAATATTATAACGGTACCTGTAGAAAACTTCTTGACATTTCTAACAGGTACCGTTATAATAAAAATCAGACGGTACCTGTTATACCAGTACTATAAGAAAATATATAAGGAGGCGTTCTCTATGAATGAAATGAATATTGAACTTTTTGAAAAACTCTCAAGGCTGCAATGGCTTCTGCATAAGCAACATCTGCGCAATCACAACGAAAACGGCCCCATGGCCGATCCGACCCGCGGTCAGGGTAGAATCCTCGCCATATTGAAGATGCAGGATGGCATAAGTACCAAAGATTTGTCATATCTGCTTGGGATCCGCGTTTCTTCGCTCAATGAATTACTCTCCAAACTTGAAAAAAGCGGGTTTATAATCCGTGAATCTTCCGAAGCCGACAAGCGGGTAATGATTGTAAAATTGACAGAGAAAGGTAAAAATGAGCAGCAGCAGGAACGGGATTTCAGCGATATGTTCTCTTGCCTTTTCGATGATGAACAAAAGATATTCGGAGAATATCTTGACCGTGTGATCACATCACTGACATCCGAGTTGGGTGATGATGGCGATGAAACGGGGATTGATTGGTGGAATCAGGTCCGTGAACGTATGGGAGGCGAAATGTTTGAAAAATTTGCATCTTTGCGCCGGAGCGGGTTTGATCCTCGCCAGGGTTTCGCCGGATTCCCTCACCGCGGTCCTTTCGGCGGACCGGGTATGACGCCGCAACCGCCGAAAGGCCCGCATGACTCGGAAAAAGAATAAGTAACGGTGAATGAATACTTTGATATGGAAGTGTAAATTGCAGTAGCGGTGCTGCTAATTTTAAAAACAAATTGCAGCGCTCTATTTTTTTTGTGCCTTTTTCAGGAAGGCAATTCTATCAGAAGTGCTATATTATGCTTTCTATCATTGCTTCGTTTGTTTATGCCATCATTTGGCATACGAAAAAATTCAAGAAAGAAGGGATTGCCCATGCTTAAAATTATAAAACGGCTACCACCACTCAAAACACTTTGCGCTATCGCATTTTTATTTTTACAGATTATCTGCTCACTGACTCTTCCTTATATTACTGCTGATATTATCAACAAGGGAGTGATGGCTGGCAATACGTCATTCATCTGGTCAAAGGGCGAGGTGATGATTGCCCTGTCGGTCTTGAGTCTGTTGGGAGCCATCCTGAATACGCTTTTGTTTTCACAGGTTTCTTATAACCTGGGGAGTGAGCTTCGCACAGAGGTTTACGGCAAGGTGCTCCGATTCTCAAAGAACGAGTATGATAAATTTGGTGCTTCCTCGCTCATCACCCGTAATACAAATGATATAACACAAGTACAAACACTGGTAGAGATGGGCTGCAAATTTTTATTACTTGCTCCGGCGTACCTGCTCGGTGGCATCCTGATGACATGGCGGCTCTCGCCAAAGCTGGCGCTTGTCTATATAGCCGCAATTCCGGTTCTTACTGTCTCTTGTATTATTATTTATAAATCGGCTGGTCCGCTGTATGTGAAAATACAAAAGCTCATTGACCAACTAAATCTATATTTCAAGGAAGGTTTAGCTGGTGTTAAAGTCATACGGGCGTTTGGCAAAGAGGATAAGGAAGACGAAAAATACCGCGAAGTAAATCATGATTTTATGAAAGTTTCAGTAACTGCTGGAACCATCATGAGCTTCTTTCTCCCTGTAATTTCAATGTTAATTAGTCTTGCCGCTCTTCTCGTCTTGTGGATAGGTGCTAAAGATATCTCTGCCGGATCATTGCAAATCGGCTCTGTCATTGGTGCGATCAACTACGGCATGCAAATCCTGATGGGTTTCGCCATGCTGACGCAGGTAATTCTGTTTATACCGCGCGGGCAGACATCAGCGAACCGTATATTCGAAGTTCTGGATATGCCTCTCTCGGTAGATGACCCTGCAGATCCTGAAAGATTTGAAAAGCAGAAAACTACATTAACCTTCGAAAATGTGGACTTCCGTTATAGCGGTGCATCGAAGAAAACGCTGTCAGGCGTGAGCTTTACCGTACACGGTGGTCAGACGCTGGCGATTATAGGCAGTACCGGTGACGGAAAGACCTCACTGGTCAACTTGATCTCCCGCCTTTATGACGTCGAGGAAGGCAATGTACGCCTAAACGGAGCAGATGTACGGGATGTCTCCCAAAAGGCATTGCGCGATAAAGTAAGCTTTGTCCCACAAATCTCCACGTTGCTTTTTGGCACCATCCGTTCCAATATGCTGACAGGCAAGCCGGATGCCACTGATGAAGAGATTTGGGCGGCGCTTGATATGGCGCAGGCCACGGAGTTTGTCCAAACTCTGGACAAAGGACTGGACAGCGCTGTGGAAAAAGCCGGAGGCAATTTTTCCGGCGGACAAAAACAGAGGCTCTGTATTGCCAGGGCTTTGCTGAAGAATGCCGATGTCTATGTGTTTGACGATTCTTTCTCGGCGCTTGATTTCAAGACCGATGCGGCAGTACGGGGCGCAATGCGGTTTAAATTGAGTAAAGCCGTCACGGTCATCGTTGCCCAGCGTGTAAGCACCATTATGCAGGCCGATATGATTGCGGTTTTGGATGGCGGCGTGCTGGCAGGATTGGGAACACATAAGGAACTGCTGGCGAATAATTCCGTGTACCAACAAATTGTCAATTCTCAATTCTACAAGGAGGCGTGTTAATATGGCAAATCCAATGGGCAACAAGCCGGGTATGAAACAAGGTATGCCCGTACCGAAACCTAAGAATGCGTGGGCGACCGTTAAACGGCTGCTGGGATATATGAAAAAGGGTACCTTGCCGATTGCGCTGGCTATCCTCGTTACATTAGCTGGAACCATGATGCAGGTATTCAGCCCAAAACTGCTTGGCAATGCTACCACCGTGATCTTTGACGGCATTCACGCAGAAACCGGTGTGGATTTCAGCAAGCTCGGAACCATTTTATTATTCGTGGCGGTGCTATATGTCGGTACGTTTGTTGCATCCTTCCTGCAGCAGCGCATCATGATTGTGGTTTCACAAAAAACAACCTATACCCTTCGCAATGAACTGAAAACCAAATTGAACCGTGTTCCAGTATCTTTTTTTGATAAGAATCAAAACGGCAATCTCATGTCAGTAGCAATCAATGATATAGATAACATTGTTACCATTTTGCAGCAGGGCCTCTTGAGTATTATATCCAGCATTATCCTTATCATAGGTGAGTTATGCATTATGTTAACTATCAGCCCTTTGCTCACGCTGCTCGCCTGTACGCTTATTCCTGGTAGTGTGCTTATTATGAGGTTACTTACGCCTAAAACCAGGGAGTTCTCGAAAGCCTATTATGCCTCGCTGGGTTCACTTAACAGTCAGATAGAAGAAACCTATCAGTGCTTTACTGTCATAAAAAGTTTTAATGGCGAAGAAAATTCGCTTAAAAAATTTGATACAATCAATTCGCAAATGAAAGAGACAGGCTGGAAGGCACGTTTTGTCGGCGGTATCATGATGCCGTGCATGATGCTTTTGCAAAATGCGGTGTATGTGCTTCTCGCCGCAATTGGCTGCGTAAACGTGGTATCGGGGTTAATTCCGATAGGGAACATGCAGGCGTTTTTACAATATTCCTCGCAGTTCAGCCAGCCGATTATGCAGTTCACGCAGCTTTGGAGCAGTATCCTATCGATGATCGTTTCAGCTGAACGTGTTTTTGAGATACTGGATGCCGAGGAAATGCAAGAGAACCGGACAGCTTACCCAAATAAAACAGGCGAAACCGCTAAAGTTGCCTTTGACCATGTAAAATTCGGGTATAACGGTACGCCGCTTATGAAGGATTTCAGCATGCACGTTCAGGAGGGTCAGATGGTTGCTATTGTCGGACATACCGGTGCCGGAAAAACAACCTTGATAAACCTGCTTGAACGCTTTTATGAGATTCAGGACGGCAGTCTTCGTATTGACGGCATTGACATTCGCAATGAATCACGTCAGGCGGTTAGAAGAAAAATCGGTATGGTTTTACAGGACACGTGGCTGTTTTCCGGTACGATTTTTGACAACATCAAGTACGGAAACGAGGATGCATCCGATGATCAAATCTATGCGGCCGCAAAAGCTGCTTTTGTGGATGATTTTGTTCAAAAGCTGCCGGATGGTTACAACACCGAACTCGGTGAGGATGCAGGGAATATTTCGCAAGGTCAGAGACAGCTCATTACCATTGCGCGAGCCTTTGTAACCAACCCTGAGATTCTGATTCTCGATGAAGCGACCTCAAACGTAGACAGCCGTACGGAACTTGTTATCCAGAGCGCCATGAAGCGGCTGCTTAAAGGCCGTACCAGCTTTGTTGTGGCGCACAGACTGTCTACTATTTATGATGCCGACCGCATCATTGTGATGGATAATGGCGATATTGCGGAGACAGGAACGCATAAAGAGCTGCTTGCAAAAGATAGTATTTATGCCGATATCTACAACAGCCAATTCGCTGGTGAGGCAGCATAGGAGCAGTCGCTTTACTCATTAGGCGATAAAAACGAAAATATTGTAAATGGTATTGACATTATTAATTTTTCTGGAGGGTTCGACTCCCCTCGCCTCCACCAGATTTGTATCTGAGAAGCCTAGCAACAGCTGGGCTTCTCAGCATTTCAGAAGGGAAATGGATACCGGTTTTAGCAAAGTCGGTACTCTTTTCCCTTTTATGTTAAAGGAGTGGAAATCTATGGCTGTAGGGGCTTTTGCAATTCCCCAGATACAATCTCTGTAAAAGGATTTAGGCCTCCGCCCGGACTTCCTATCCGGCAACATCCGGACTTACCGCTGTCAATGACGCGATTGAAGCTATGATTCCCACTTTGTCACTGGAATTGAAACCTACCTGTGTGTACGCAGTTTCTCCAGGCGTGATTGATACCCATTGGTACCTGGCCAAAAGAGCAGCGGGATGCGTTGTTTGCGTAGGTTGTCGCAAGCATCTCCTCTGGACGTATCGGTTAACCGGAAGATATCGCTCATGCTGTTCTTTTTCTTTTGGAAAACAGTTTTATGACTGGCACAATCATTGAACATGACGGTGGCATCCGAATCGAGTAAGGAGTATATGGAGTACTATTTGTCATCCTATTTCTTTTCATGGACAAATTTCAAATAATATTGTAAAATCTATCAAGAAGCGAGTACAGAACAGCTAGTTTTATTTTGGTAGTTATTCACAAAGACGAATGGTGAAATGTATGAACATTAAAAAGATGATTACCGTCACCCTGACCCTTATTTTCATTTTGACACTGTCCCCCGCCGGAATGGCACAGGCGGCGTCCGGTACCTTTGCTACGCCAAAGTTTCAGGATGAATTTAACACATGGTTTGACAATTACGGCGAAGGCTATTACAACGGACGCATGAGACCGACCATGGATTCGAAAGATTATGCTGTTGCAATCTATGATCAGAAAATGAAGCGGATTGCGGTATTGAACTATGACTACGGGGAGGGCTTCCATGATGGATTAATGGCGGTCGGCAAAGAGCCGAAGCTGGAAGACATGGATGTGGACACCTATGTGAATGATCCTACTCAACTTTTAATACAACCGAAATATGGGTATGCGGATACTACCGGAAAGTTAGTCATCCCCTGCAAATATTATGAGGTATCCAATTTCAAGAACGGTCTGGCAATTGTACATAAACTGAATGGAGATAAGGTCACAACACTGGTCATCAATAAAAAGGATCAGGTTCAGTTTCAGGTTGAGGGACTTGTCAGTGGTGAAATAGGGGACAACTATATCTATTTTGATGATGCTTACAGAGAACCAGGCTATGATGAGGACGGGTATAATCCGGATGTGGACGGATCTTTCATGATGCGCAGACCGGGCTCATTCTATGATTACAAATGGAATCGGATCAGCATCGCCTCCCGAAAGGGTACCTCCGATCAATTTGGTTACTGGACCAATAGCGGGGAGCGAATCGATGTCGAGGGCTATAATAAGGGTGAAAAGGATGCCTTTGAAGCCAAGTTCGGGAAGCTGTACCAGGAAACCGAATACCTTGGTAAAGGCTTTTTTAAAGTGAAGGAACATGCGCCGGCCGGGACGGAGGAGTTTGATTATGACGTGCTGGATAATTTAAAAACCGGTGTTGTCAATAAAGACAATAAAATCATTGTCCCGATGGGGAGTTATCCCAATATGGTGGTCCACGATACTGAGACCTCCAAGTTCTTTGAATTGGAACAGGATGATTATTCCACCACGGGAATAGCACTCTACTCAGGAACGGGAAAAAAGGTGCTGAATGCGGGTACCTTCACCGATGTCTGCTATATGGGAGGCGGGGGCATTTATTATGCAAAAATGTCCAATATCGGGTGGGGAATGATCACATTGGATGGGAAGCCGATTGTTCCTTTCAGCAAAAAATTTCTTTCCTGCATGACCTATTATGGGGGAAATGCGAGCGTGCATCATTATGCAAATCCACCCAGGTCGAATATCACTTTTTTTACAACGGCAAATATGAATGAAAAGGCGGACACGGCTAATCTGAAAGCCCTTGTCGCGAAGGCGAAGGAGATTTCCAAAAAGCATAAGGATTCCCGTTTGTCGGCTGCAATCGCAAATGCGAATTCCGTAATTGCGTCAAAAAGTCCGAGATGGCTTGACGTAAGCACAATTGAAGTAGAGTTGATCGACGCGGCATATTGCGCGAAATAGTTTCATTCAATTTCTTTGTTAATATTGGATACATCGGTTTTAAACCTGCTTCTCGGTACGCAAATATCCGTAAAGGAGATTGCGTATTCAAAATAAGTGAAAATAAATAAGCATACGTAATGGAGCGTTCGATGAAAAAAACAATATATTGTATGGTTCTGACAGCTGTTATGTTATTTTTATTGGTAACGACTGCATTTACGGAACAGACACCATCAAAAACAAGCCTGACTGACATGGAGAAAATAGGAGAAGAACTGGGAAAAGCTTTACAGGGGTTCGATCAGTTAGACGGGTTAGATTTAGAAAATTTGCAGCAACCAAATGAAGATGTAAAAAATACTAAGAGTGACAATCACACAATCGAAACGAATATGATGATCGCAGCGGGAGATGGCTTTACTTTAGGGCTCAAAACAAATGGGACAGTGATATCGACCGGTTTGAGTCTATATGGTGCTGATCAGGTAGATGATTGGACCAATATTACGATGATCGCTTGCGGATTAAATCACAGTGTGGGTTTGAAATCCGATGGAACAGTTGTTGCTACTGGTTCAAATGCAACAGGGGCATGTAATGTAAGCGACTGGAAAGATATAAAAATGATAGCGGCGGGTTTGGATAATACCGTTGGTCTTAAAAAGGACGGTACAGTTGTTTCGACAGGTTCTAATGAGCATGGGCAGTTGGACGTACATGGTTGGAAGAACATAACAGCAATTTCCTGCGGCTCTTTTTTTACAGTTGCGCTAAAGAACGATGGTACTGCTTTAGCAATTGGGAAGGATTGTTCAGGAATACTTAATGTGTCAGGGTGGCGTGATATCGCTGCTGTCTCAGCATCCTTTGATAATATAATAGGACTAAAAAAAGATGGAACGGTTATCAATACGATGCGAACGAATACGTCCTTGTTTAAAAATGTTACAGCGATTGCTGCTTCAGCAGGATATGAAGCAGGTCTGAACAAAGACGGTACAGTTATTACAAACAATGAGACAATAAACACTTCAACCTGGAAAAACATAATAGCAATCAGTGCAGGTGCAGGTCATCTGGTTGGGTTAAAAAGTGATGGATCGGTACTTGCGGCAAGGGCAAATGGCAGTTTTGGCCTGGGGACCGATGTCGGTGGGTGGATGCTGAAGGTGCCTGCTACAGGAACAAATGCAAAAATGACTTCATTTTCAACGAATATGAAAGTGACTGTAAATGGCAAAATATTTACAATGGAAGGATACACAATCGATAATAACCCATATGTAAAAATTCGCGATCTGGCTTGTGTCTTAAAAGGGACAACAAAGCAATTTTCAGTGGATGGTGACGGCGTAAAAAAACCAATGAAACTTGTTTCCAAAGGCGTTTACAAATCTATTGGAGGTGAGTTGAAGAAGGGGGACGGGAAGTCAAAAGCAGTTACCAAAACAACATCAGAGATTTACATAGACGGTAAGAAAGTGAGTTTTACGACCTATAAAATTAATAGTGAATCATATTATAAGCTTCATGACCTGATGCAAAAATTTAATATTTATGTCGGTTGGGATGCAGTTTCAAAATCAATGACGCTGGATACAAAAAAAGCTTATAAAGCTCAATAAATTAATTCTCTGGCCAGACTGTCCAAACCATTGCCAAAACAGAAGCTTGGGCTTATCGCCCAGGCTTTTGTGCTGTTTTGATCGCAGGAAACACCTTCAAAAGCAGTCCTGCATAGAAAAATAAATGATACTACAGGATAACGCTTGTTTTGAAGAGTCCGTTTTCTGCTGTAAATGAACACAGGCCGTTGTATTTTTCCGCAATGGCTGCAATGCTCTTTGTGCCGAAACCATGGTTATCCTCTTTACTGATGGGTAAAGCATTGGCAAATGTGACTGTACCTTCGAAGCTATTGGTGATTTGCATCATGATCTTTTTGTTTTTGGCGGCGCACATAATTTTTATGGTTCTAGCTTTTGAATCGGGAATAAGCTTGCATGCATTCACTGCGTTTTCAAGCGCATTTGAAAAAAATACGCACAAATCCATATCGGATATGATGTTTTTCTCAGGCAGGTCAATTTGAGTTTCAATATTGATTTGTTCGTTTTTGGCTTTTTCCATATACGAACAAAGAATCAAATTGACCGAATAGTTATTGCAATATTTTTCAACCACAATGCTTTCGATGCTTTTTCCGATTTCGGCAATATATTTTCGTGCAGCTTCCTTGTTGTCTTCGGAGAGATAAGCATCGATAAGCTTCAAATGATGCCGCATATCATGGCGATAAACCATTGTTTTTTCATGGGACTCTTTTAGTGCTTCCAAATTGGTATGGGCTGCCGTTACTTGCATTTGCAATATGTTTTGTTCATTCTGCAGGGTGAGCTGCTCCCGGGTTTGTCTGAAAAAGCGTAAAATCAAAGCATAAGCTGCAACCGATAATATAGTAACGATAACTACGCTCCTGAAAGCCGGCGCTATATTTATAGATTCCACATTGTAATTGGAGACCAGAAAAAGAAGTGTATTGTATGCAAGTGGTATAACACAAAATCCAATCCAGCCCCGATCTGTGTTGTTCAGCATATACAGAACCGAAGGACGCATATATCGGGAAACTAAAAACCAGGAGGGCAAATACAATAAATAGGTTATAATATACATGACGGTTTTATCTGAACCCAAAAGATATGCGAGAATCATCCCGATCAAAGAAAATGAAGCTGTGATTGCAATTGCGGTTGAGTGAACAAAAAACACCTTGACAAAATTAAACTTTGATAAAAATACAAAGGCTAAAAACATGGGTAATTGAACATCAACCGGATATAGGTGCCTGAAAAAGACATAGCCGAATTTCATTATAATAAACCCGTCACATAGTATTACAGCAGCAATAAAAAGACCCAATAAATAGCGGTTTCTCTTTTGAGTAATGCTGCATTCCAAAAATCGAACCATCATTGCAATAGCAAAAATGAGACTTATGAGGGATCTTATCTTGTCGGCCATGTTTTTCCTCCAACCCTTTTTTATGCCTTGAGCAAAAGGCCGTTCTTATGAAGATAGGTTGGCAGGCTCAAAGGCATAAGTGATATAAGCCTGCTTCACAGTGTTGCAGTTCACCTTTGCCAAAGGCACCAAGGCAAGCGACTGCATCTTTATTTCCCTTTGACCGATCGTATCGATATGTTCCATATTAACGATATAAGAACGATGTGTCTTTATAAAATTAGGATGGGATAGGAGTTCTTTTTCAAGCACCTGCATGGACCCAACCGCCTCTATGACAGAACTGTCCGACAGATGGTAAACGATGGTCCTTCCGATAACCTCCACAAACTCCAGCCTGCTGTTATAAATTCTGGTTAATCCCGATCGGCTTTTTACTAAAAAGCTTGAACCCGATTGGATTTCCGTTTCAGAAATCACCTTGTCCAAAAGGATGAACAATTTTTCCTTCCAAATAGGCTTCAGCGCATAATAATACGCATCTACGGAATAAGAGTCAATTGCAAATTCAGGGGAAGAGGTCATAAAGATGATTTTTACATCTTTATTGAATTGACGTATTTCTTTTGCCGCATCCATTCCTGTCACAAAAGGCATTAAAATATCCAGCAGCACCAGATCGTATGGCTGTCCGCTTTCCATTGCTGCAATTAAATCAACCGCGCTATGAAATGCTGTAAATTTAATTCCATTTTTAGCTCTTTTTAAAGATTGAAAGTCTCCGATAATTGAAACGATATTGGAGAGATCTGCAATATTATCATCGCAAATGGCTATTTTCAACATAGTAAACCGGCCCCCGCAGTATTTGTACATTTATACTATCACATTCTGTACGGACAGGAAATAGTCGTTTCGTGTCGAAAAAGCATCAATCCATGAAAACGGCATTTTTTATTGGATAAGGTTGATATAATTTTTAATAAGATTGCCGATTTTAACAGATCGCCTTTTGATAGCATATCCCTGACTCACGGATCAGCTCTTTAGCAAGATGGGGGAAAACAGATGAACTATATTCCTGTATTGGGAGTCGCTCTTGCAGCCATTGCTTTTTGGATTATTTCCGTACAGCGTTCATTTGCTTCAACAGATGAACGAATTCGAAATGCGATGGCACAGATTGGTCTTCAGATGCAATCGCAAGGGGAGGCTTTGATCTGTCTTTTGGAATTAATCAATGGCTATGCCGCCCTCGAATGTAAAACAATAAGGAAAACCATGATGGCTGTGATTCCCATAACAAGGGATTCTTCTTCTGAAGATGTAAAAAGACAGGGAAAGATCATTGCAGAGGTTATGACAAAAATTACCGATGTTGCACAGAAATATCCCAAAGTAAAGGAGGATCGTACTTACGTAAGAAATATGGATGCTGTTCATCAATATGGAAACATGCTTCAGACAAGCAGGCTGATTTACAATGACAGTGCGGAAAAGCTGAATCATGCCATACGCAGGTTCCCTGCATCTGTAATCGCGGGGTTCCTTGGATTTTCAAACCGGGGATGTTTTGAAGAGTTTGCATTCACGAAAGAGAACTTAAAGAAGTAAAGGAGAAACAAGAAGGATGATAAGACAAAGCAGCAGAAAAGGACGGACTTTTGCACTAACGCTGGCAATGACAGTCACTACGCTCGCCGGCGGATTTGGCTTTGTGGGCATTGGCGAATAATAACAGAAGGCATCCGGCTTTCAAGACCGGATCCTTCGGAATGGGGAAATGTATGAACTACAAAAAGATGATAGTGGTTGTAATGACGCTGATAATTGTTTTAACACTGTTTCCAACTGCGAAAACCCAAGCGGCATCCGGCACTTTTTTTACACCAAAGTTTCAGGATTTATTTGTCGAATGGTTTGACACTTATAGTGAAGGCTACTTCACAGGCCGGATGAGAGCAAGCATGGATTCGGATGACTATGTTATTGCAATCTATGATCAGAAAATGAAGCGGATTGCTGTAACCAAATATGAGACCGGGGAGGGATTCCATGATGGATTAATGGCGGTTGGCAAAGAAGTGGATATGGCTGCCCTTGGGGATGATCCCACAGGTCTTGAAATTCATGGAAAGCAGGGATATATTGATCCGACCGGAAAAGAAATCATCCCCTGCAAATATTATGATGTGTCCAATTTCAAGAACGGCCTGGCAATTGTACATAAACTGGAGGGTGAGAAAGTCACGACATTGGTCATCAACAAAAAGGAGCAGGTTCAGTTTCAGGAAGAGGGCAATTTTCGAGGTGAAATAGGTGATAACTATATCTACTTGGAGGATACTTACAGAGAGCCCGGCTATGATGAGAGCAATTTTAATCCGGATGTTGATGGATCCAACGCGATGTATAGGCCAGGCTCATTTTTTGATTATAAAGGGAATCGGATCAGTATAGCTTCCCGAAAGGGTACATCCGATCCATTTGGCTATTGGGCTGTCAGTGGGGAGCGAATGGATGTCAAGGGCTATAACCAAAGTGAAAAGGATGCCTTTGAAGCCAAGTACGGGAAGCTATACCAGGCGACGGAGTACGTTGGGAAAGGTTTTTTCAAAGTGACGGAACATGCGCCGGCCGGGACTGAAGAGTACGATTATAAGGTGTTGGATAACTTGAAAACAGGTGTTGTCAACAAGGACAACAAAATCATTGTTCCCATGGGACATTACCCGAGCATGTCTGTAAATGATACTGAGACATCCAAGTACTTTGTATTGGAACAGGACGATTATTACGGCACAGGAATCGCACTCTACTCGGGAACAGGAAAAAAGGTATTGAATGCCGGTACCTTCACCGATTGCGGCTATATGGGGGGCGGTGGCATTTATTATGCGAAAATGTCCAATATCGGGTGGGGAATGATCACGCTGGAGGGGAAGACCCTTGTTCCTTTCAGTAAGAAATTTCTTTCCTACATAAGCTATGATCACCAGTGGATTTCGGACGTAGGTCATTTTACTGAACCACCCAGGTCGAATATCACTCTTTATACAACGGCAAATATGAATGAAAAAGCAGATACAACCAACTTGAAAGCACTTGCCGCGAAGGCGAAGGAGATTCTGAAAAAGCATCGGGATTCCCGTTTGTCGACTGCAATTTCAAATGCAAATTCCGTGATTGCATCAAAGAGTCCAAGATGGATTGACGTAAGCACGATTGAAGTAGAATTGATCGATGCGGCGGGAAGCGCGAAAGCGTTTAGATAAGTCACTTCTGCAGCAAAGACGGGACTTGTGAAGCAAACATGTCAGGATGGATAGCAGGCGATTACTCCAATGTGCCTGATACTTTTACTTAGGTAAAGGGATCATGGGGGTTCGACTCCTATCACCTCTGGCGCAATTTATCTTATAACCCTTGCGATGCAAGGGTTATAAGCATTTTGGCGTGCCCGGTATGGGCGCAGTTTAGCGGGTGAAAGTCCCGAGTGCGGGTTGATAGTGCCAAGCACATAGCTAAGGGCAAGGGTGTCCATCGTGAGGTGGAATCTGAAGGAAGCCGGAGGCGAACTTCCGGTCTGACGAACAGGAATCATATTAGACATAATTTATTCGCTTGCTACAATACATAGAGTATTAAATATTAGGTAGACATTTTATAGAAAAGTATCTTATTTTTTGATATTATGTAGACATTTAAACGGATACAAAAAGCCATGAAGTTCAACTAAGTGGAATTGACGCTTCATATATGGTAATATCTAAATTAAGGCATTCTTTATATGGAGGTTACTAATGAGAAAAATAATATTACTTATTCTCCTTTTTGATTTCCTGTCAGTAACAGGGTGTAGCAATAGCACTGCTGAGACTTCATCGGATCCTTCCCTGTCGGTAGCTGTACCCTCCGCAGATAATTCTTCTAAGGCTACTCCCTCCACCGCAGAGAATAAAATCGAAAATACAAACAATCAATTGTCTTCTAATGATGTTGCTTCAAAAGCTTATCGAAGACTTTTAACAGGAGATTTCTCTGAAGTGCGGGCGAAAACTGGGGTGACTGATACCAGGGAAGATTATGCCCGGCAGTATGCACCTTTTTACTCAGTTGATCCCGATGAAAACAAGTGGGAGTATACGCTTGTTGATATGGATGATGACGGCATTCCAGAGCTTTTCATACGACTTGAGACTTCACCTGATATTACCACAATATTCCACTGGACGAACGATGGAATTATTTGCTGGGAATTTGATACCGTTGAGGCGACAAGCTTCTACACACCTTTGGGAGATGGAATGATTTGGTCTAAATATAAAAATAGTAATAGTATCTACAAAGTTGATAACTCTGGTACTTTTAATCTTGTTTTGGAATTTACCAAAGAGAACATGGACGAATGTGAGGCATATATTACAGAGCAATTGTCAACAAGAGTGATTCAGCCCGAAAACTGGTACAACACAACGAATATTTCTCCCCTTATTAAAATTGTTGAAGCTGACTAAAAATGATATCAAGGGAAATACCAGACGAGGGGTTCTTCAGGTAGACAAAAAGCAGGTGCAGCCAATGTAGACATGCTGAATTATCATGCCATCGCAAAAGCAGTTACATAATAGAGTTAATACTAAAAGAAGGAATTGATTATTATGACTAGGGAGGTATAAGCATTGGCGTTTATATACCGATACCAGTTAAGAGATATTGGCTTGAGGGACAACACTTCACTTGTGCAGTATAATCAAGAGATTCAAGCTGTCCTTGAGAGACTTTTTGGCGAAACATTAAAGGACAGCATAGTTGAAGAAAAATATTTTGAATTTAAGTTATATGAAACGGTGCATAACGGGTTACTTCAAGAAATGGGGCGGAAACTTAAAGCAAGTCTGCCCATTCATATCTGCAGATATGGGTTTGCCAGAATGGAGCAAACTCTGTATGCTCTTGTTTATACACCTTCAGGCGATTCAATAAATAATGCACAAAAGGATATTGTTCATTTCGAGCTAATCGATTCAATGCTGTTGGATAAACAAGACTCTTTCATGCAAAGAGCCAATAGCTTTTTTGAAAAAAAAGGCAACAGGGATTTATTATATGGGAAGGGTTATATTGATAATGCTGAAGGTGTCATTAAAAATTACTACATAGACATTTTGGACACCTATATTGACAAACATATATTTCCGGAATTAAAAAATAATAATTTGAAGCAAACTGCTGCCTGTCTGCGATATTGAACCCTGCACAAACCCGAAGAATCGGCTAAGCAACATTTTAGATTTGGGCAAATAGTAGGCTGATTTGCAAAGAAAATACAGCAATAGCTTGTAAATTGTAAAGAAAGTATTGATAGATATTGAAAATGGTCAATTTGTTTGATAAGCTACAATAAAAAGTAAAATGGTAAACTTGTTGAAAGATAAGGGCACAAAGCTGCGAGCCTAAAGTGAAAACCAAGGTAGTCGGGTTGTCACTGCATAAAACGTTATATTAGTCGTGGCTGTTATGCTGCGACTTTTTTCTTTAATCAGGGAAGGTTGATTCTGTGACTGAAAAAGTAAACCTAAAGCGCATATTATTGCTTTCAGGCATTGCTGTTTCAATTATTAGTTTAATTTGCATATTCGGCTTTTTAAAAGCCGGCGTTGACCGTATGCAAATTGGGGCCGGAGTGCTTGATCTGCACAATCGGGAACCGGATGAAAACAATGTTTTGAGTTTATCCGGCAGGTGGTAGTTCTACCGGGAACGCTTTTTATCCCAAAAAGATCTTACGTCCGATCGTTTGGCACCCGATTTGACAGCGGAGGTGCTTAAAGTCTGGAACAGCTACAAAATAGATGGCAGGAACCTGCCGGGCCTCGGCTATGCCACTCACCGGCTCAAAGTCATAAATGCCCCGGCAGGCAAGCCGCTGTCCCTGAGGATTCCTACCTTTTCCACAGCTTATGAATTGTACATCAATGACCGTCTGCTTTCATCAAATGGCAAGATTGGCGCGGACAAGGAGCACTTTTCGCCCGGCTATATGCCACGGATAGCAGAGTTCACGCCGGAGGAATCCAGTTTCGAAATTATCGTTCATATCTCCAACTTTACCTATGCAAGGGGCGGGATGTGGTATGCTATCAATATGTATACGCCGCAGCAAATCAGGGCAATGGATAAAGCCATTGCGGATAAGGAACTGTTTCTGTACAGACACAAGGCTGAAAAATATGGGACGTCACTATTGGCTACATATAGTGCTTATATTTGTGATTATAGTTTAATATTATCAGAAGATGATACGAACGGACCCGGGATCACATGAATACCGCGATGATTTCCGAAGTAGTCCGCGTCAAAGCGTATCAGTGTTCCATCCGCATTTTCAAAGGTTGCTTCCGGTTCGAAGGCTTTGCCGAGAATTTCGGTGTGGATCATCCTATCGCTGAAATCCTTGAGGTAATCATATACATTTGTACTCAGATAATAATGGCCGTCTTTTTCCACCAGTTCTACTTTAAGATCCTGATCATTGTTTTCAACGAACAGACCATTCACTTCGTTTTTCCATGGCTTGGCACCGTTCAGATATACATTCCCTTCGCTCCAGACTGGCAGATGACCGGTATGAGCAGGCTCCAATTCCATCATGTCTGGACGCTTGGAAAAATCGAACTGTGCAATCCATTCATCATAAGTTGGATAAGCATCGAAAACGTGTGTGCCGACAAGTCTGTTTTCCCGCCGGGGTTCTACGCTTTGATCATGGTGGGTTACATAGTCTTCAGAAGGCCATTTCTGGACAAAGATATTGTTGTAGAAACGGTTGTCGCCATGAAGAAAGGTCATAAAGCCCATCACTTCCGTACGGTGTGGCATGTGATAGGGTGTATAGCGCGAACTCGTTCCCCCACCGACGTCGGTTAACGCACCACAGATGAGGTTGTGAACCATAGCCACGCCCTGTGCCGCAAAACGAAGGCTGGCGTCTGAGAGCAGAATATTATTATCGATCAGTGTTGGACCATGGCTGACTTCTACAAATATATCCTGAGACATCATGCTTCCCGGAAGATTTTTTGCATATGATGGCCGCTGGTTATCATGCAGCAAGTTCTGACTAATACGAGTGCCCTGTGCTTCCCAGTCACACCAGATTCCCATCGTACAATGGTGGATATGGTTGCGGCGCATCACCACATCAATGGCTGCATGCATTTTGATCCCGGAAATTTCTGCTCCGCCAAGTTCCATCATATTATTGATATGGTGAATATGGTTGTCCTCAATGGTACTGAACACACCGCCCATACGGCCGATAATGCCGCCCTGTTCACAGTGGTGAATGTTACAGCGGCGAACGATGTGACTGCCGATTTTTTCTTTCAGCCATCCGTGATACTGGCCGCGGCAAACCGCATCCCGTTCCATCTGAGTGGGACTCTTTACATATTTATATGTAAAGTAATGATCGTTGTCAGGATCAAGATATTTGCCCAGAGAAACGCCGGCGCACTTGCTGTTTGAAATTTCACAATCCTCAATGATCCAGCCTTTACTCCAGTGAGGACCGATCATGCCATCCTGAAAAGCTGCAGGTGGTGCCCAGGTGGTGGCAGCTTTTTCAATTTTAAATCCGCTGACCGTATGATAACCGATGCCGGTTATAGAAGGCATAAAACATCTGCGACGGACATTAATCTCTACATTTCCCTCATTTGGATCCTGACCCTGGAAATTGGCATAAAGGATCGTTTCATCAGCAGCTGTATCCTGCTCGCTATACCACTTATAAACAGATTCTTCCGGTACCCAGCTGCATTCATAAACATCGCCCTTGATACACTCTTCTAAAGTTATGGCTTCATACAGCGCCTTGTCATTTAAATAAACACAGCCGGTATGTTTATTCGGTGTCGCGAAATACCAGTCTCCATATACTAAAGTCGTATAAGGATTGTATTCACCGAAAACACTGTTTGTGATCCTGCATACCCAGACATTTTCTTTGTAATGCTGCCAGGTTTTTATCTGTTCCGCTCCGGTGACCACAGCACCAAGAGGTGCAGTACTGGAATAAGTGATAAGGGCATCTTCAGTACCGGCATGAACCGGATCTACATATTCCCGGTAAACCCCCGGTGCTACCAGCACTTCATCACCGGGAAGTGCCAGCTTCGCGGCTTCGTTGATCCGTCGGAATGGTCTCTTAATGGAACCATTGCCGTCTTTCACAGCATTTGCATCTACATAGTATCTCATGATAACCTCCTATTATTGAAATATACATATCAGGATACTACTCCTGATATGATTTATTATATAATATGACTGTTTATAGTTTATCATTATTTATTAAAATTAGTAAGGCAGATGGTAGAGTAATAATAACTGTTATTTTGAAAAAAATTATTAATTTCAAATATTTTGTTTGTCCAAGAAGGATTCAAAAAATCCATACCAGTAAAATTATTTACATTCCCCAGACGTTACCCAGAATACGTCTCCTCTCCCAATAGTTAATTTGTAGAGCTTCTTGCAGAAGCTGCTTGATTTTGAATCCGCTTCCTAAGTATTACGACCTTCTGTTGCCCGTCCTTGATGCTGTCTGCTCAATATCAATAAGGGGCAGATCATTTGCTTATCAATGCGCAAGGCTGTGGCAACAACCGAGATTATTATAAAAATCAATCGACTCTTTGTTCATTTGCTCAAAGTAAAATTTGAGATCCTGCCCGGACAACTTTATATCCAAT
Source organism: Bacillota bacterium (assembly GCA_023399355.1). GTDB lineage: Bacteria > Bacillota > Clostridia > Acetivibrionales > DTU013 > UBA1305. The sequence continues at coordinate 33,448 of JAEWQC010000125.1, forward strand.
GCAACCAACCCGGAATATCTTTCGTCATTTTCAATGAGAATGCCGCGTAACCTTTCAAAGGGCAAATAGGTTATTGCATAGTCATAATTGGAAATTCTGCCTTCCATAAAGGCTCTTCCACGGGTGATTATGATTAGTTCCCGGCTGTTTGACAGGTGGAGCGTATTTAATAACATCCTGCCCTTAAAAAAATGTATCAGTCTATCAATAAAGCTGCCCTTATTGAGCTCGAGGGAAATGGATCGCTGAACGGCACAAATTCTTATATCCTCCTCCGATTTCATTCCACTCAGCAGGTTCCTGAATAATGTTTCTACAGCAGGTTCATTGTCAAAACAATAATGATCATTATCCTCATAAATTTTATTCGAGTATCGGCTTCTGATAATGCCGACCACCCTCATAATAACTTTGTTAGAAACCACATTGAAGGGAATTGTGATTTTGTTATCCGTCAAGTAGATCGTCAGAGTGCCTTCCAGCAACTGGTAGAGCACTTCAATTCCATTAATCTCGCTAAAGTAGGCACTGCTCTGTTCTACCTGCTTATCCTTTCGCTTCAGTATGTAAATATGGTCCTGGTATACACCAACGACGTAGTCGTACAAATCCATGCCCGGCCTGGCGTTTCTTCTTTCTATGTTTCTTGGAATCTTGATCCTCATCAGGCAATTGCCGTCTTCTTTATAAAACGGCACAAACAAGGGTGGCAAAGGATGTTCATCACTCACCTCGTAAATCCATGGACCAAACGCATCATACTCCGATACCTTCATAAAATCACCTTCCTATGGCATATTTAGACTTATCTATATAGTTTGCTCAATAAAATCACGAGTCAGTTTAACATCCAATTTACCTATCCATTTGGAAAATAAATAGTATAAAAAACTTTTTTACGTATAGTCTCCCATATTCACTAAATTCTGTACCATACGCAGAGACTGCACAGGATGGCTTGTCATCCTCATTCTACCATTAATGTATTCTCTTAGTCAAAGCCTGGCATGACTTCAGGATGTGAAAATAGTTTGTCAAATCGTATCAAGCATTTTCACTTTGCCTGCGTCCAGCGAAACTGGATCACACTAACCGCTAAAAACCCTGTAGGGTAATTGCCAAGGACCATGTTAGCTAATCCAACTGCGTGGCAGAAATGCAGGGTACTGAGCTGGAAGATAAAGTATCTGTCTAAACAGCAGGGCGAGAATTAAATGAGTGTATCCGGATAAAGTGGCATTCTCCCTGGCGCCAGATGGTGGCAGCTTATTTCGGTCACATCCGAACAATGAACACCTTCCATCCGTGGAGATAATGTGGTGGCACTAATATAAAAATTGTAAATATTTACAAAAATAGTTATAATTAATACACCAGCAGGGTCCAGACAAATACGTTTTTCTTTGTGACTGTATATTTCAATCACAAAGGCTCCGGAACTGTATAAAAAGGAGGGTGAAAACAGAGCTTTCCAGCTCGACGAAAAAAGGAACGCTTAACCACGTTGCGCGACAACAATGCGGCTGAAAACAGAGAACCTCAACTCTAAAATAAAAGAGGAAAAAATTACTTTTGGAGGAGATGTCAATGGGAAAAACAATGTCTCAAAAAGAGCTGATCTCATTGTTTGGGAAAACCATATCACGGAGAGCTCTGTTGCAGTTCCTGGGTGTGCTGATGATCGTGACATTCCTGACAAGCAGCTTGCTGAGCGCTAGCGCAGCAGCGGCCACCAACTTACCTCCTGCAGGTCGGACCTACGAAGCGTACCCGTCACTGAAGGAAGTCTACAAGGATTACTTCACCATGGGTATCTTCGGATCGGGTGAGATCAATGCCTTAATCTATAATTTCGCCGCATACTCGCCCGGTAATGAGATGAAGCCCGAAAGTACGCAAACTGTCAAAGGAACCTTTACTTACAACAGTGTGAACAATGCATTCGACAACCTTACCAACAGGAACCCGAACATGATTTTCTACGGGCATACGCTGGCATGGCATTCGCAGACGCCTACGTGGATGTGGGACGCACCGCCGGCCATGTACGGACAGCCGGGCACGTTCGACAGAGCCACCGCTCTGGACAATCTTAATAATCATATCGACAATGTGCTCGGTAACTTCGGCGGACGTCTTAAAGGTATAGACGTGGTCAATGAAGCCGTTGGTACTCCGAACCCGAACGACTGGAAAGCCTCGCTGACTAAAGGGGAAGGCTGGTATATGGCGCTCGGCTGGGAATGGGTTGAACTCGCTTTCCTGGAAGCGGCCAAGGTGGTTGATAGCCACGGATGGGATTGCAAGCTGATTTACAACGATTTTGGTCTTGACTCACCCAATAAAGCTCATGTCGTCTACGAGATGGTCAAGAGCATCAATGAGCGTTACGCCGGTGTCCGTCCTAACGGGAAACCTCTAATTGAAATTATTGGTATGCAGGAGCACGACAACTTCACCACGAGTGCCGCGAATGTTGAGAACACCATAAAGCTGTTTTCAACGCTCCCCGGTGTCCGTATCAACATTACCGAGATGGATGTCGGCTGCCCGCCCATCGGTGTTCTCACCCCGGAGAATGAGAACAATCAGGCTATGAAGTTTGCAGAGTTGTTCCAAATTTTCAAAAAGTATGCCGCGGGTCCGGCCAACATGACGAACAACCCGAAGGTCATCGATCGCGTAAGCATCTGCGGTGTGAGAGATGCGACCTCCGGCTGGCGTGCCGGCGAATTTGCGCTGCTGTTCACTTCGAACGGATTAGCTAAACAAGCATTTGTGGCAGTTCTGGATCCCGACGCGTTTCTTGAGACGCATCAATACATTGATCCGGGTACAAATCCGGAGGTAAAGCCCATTGATGGTGTTTATGTCTATAATGCCGGCAAAGGAGATGCTTGGTCCGGCGCGAATATCATTCTGGGCAACGACGCGTCCAAGTGGCCGTGGTCGACTGCCGACGCGGATGGCAAAGTGGCGTTCAGCCCGGAGAAGGATGCGACATACCGGCTCTCTTTCAACTATACCGCGACAGGTACGACTTCCATTCGTGTGCGTTGGGTCAAAGATAACTCAAACAACGCCTACACCACTGCCGATGGAGCGGTTGTCAACAAGTACCCGTATTCAGCCAACCAGGTGGCTACCACAATACCCGCGTACTTCAACAGAGATATGGTGAATATGGGTAGCTACACCTTAACCACTGAAATTAAATTGGATGGTTCCCAGCCCGTTGATGGCCTGATTGGGAACATCGCTATCCGTGGAGGAGGCGGCGGCAGCGCTTATACAATCAACTGGATCAAGGTGGAGAAGGTCGGCACTGGCGGCGTGTCCGATAAGCTTCTGGTCAATTGGCCGGAGGGAATCCAAAAGTCGGATGATGAACTGGCAGATATTGCCGTACGGGCAATTCAGGAAGGCACTTATACAATCCCATATACGGTAAGGATGAATCAGGATACCAGGAACGCATGGGTTCAGTCGGCGGTCAATGCATTGATTCCTGCAGGAAACGGAGCGACAGCAAAAGTTACATACGACAATGGCTATGTGGTGTCCGTTTTAAAAGGAACGGTAACAAAGCTTGCTATGATTACCGTAACTGAAGATAATCCTGTTAGTGCATTGAATGTCACAACCACTGCAAATCTGGTCAAAAAGGGAGACTACTTCGATGTAACGGTATCCTTACCGGAGACGACCACAGCCAATGCAGTCAGTCTCGTCCTCAACTATGACAAGGACAAGTTCGAATATGCGGGAAATCTCGGCGCAGATCCTTTACAGGCTTCCTACATAGACGGTGTGACTTACCTTACCAGTGATGCGGGAGACGGAAACATCAAGCTGACGATGATGATTCCCGATTACAAAACAAAGTACCTCGTAAGCCTTCGATTCAGGGCCAGGGAAAATGCAGACATCCAGAATGCAGACAATTCGATAACAGCAACTGCAAACCTGGTTTACAAGACTTCCGAAGGTAGCAAGTTTGTATTCCCGGTCTCCGGTTCGACCGACTTCACAACCAGCGGAAACCCGGGAGATACCGACGCCGATGGCAAGGTAACATTGCTTGACCTATCCAACGTCATCGATATGTTCGGTGTGAAGAACGGAGATGTGCTTTGGGCAAAAGCCAAGTTCTTTGACTTCAACAAGAACAAGGCAATTGATATTGCAGATATCGTGGCAGTTGCCAAACTGATCTTTTAAACTTAACCCAAAGGGTTGCGCCGCAAGGATTCCTTGCGGCGTACGTCTTTCCGGATAAAATGATGTACGGATACTTTCCCGTCGTTCAAGCATTCTCAGGTTGGTAAAATGAATATAATAATCAAGAATTGCTTTTTGTTGTAATATATTTTATAGAAGTCAGGTTGCAAAGCTTGATTTTCTTTATCTCGGGTTTGCATTCCAAAAGAATGCCATCTTGTCTGCTTCAATCTTAATTCCTAATTTCTTTACGAAGAAGCTGCCATATATTTTCTCAAAATTAATACAAAGCGGTAGAAAATATTTTTTATGGAATAAAATTCCAAATATATATTTACAAATTTATGGAAATTTATTACAATTAGCTTGTGCCGGACTTGGTGTGCGATGATGAGTTTTCATGCAGAGGTAACGAGCAAATTTAACATTATATTTCCATACACAGAGTATAAGTCTGGTCTGAATGTGATTTAAATGACAGAGTCCATATAGCACAGCGATGCATGACCCACAGCGTTTTCGAAGCGCTTGAAGACCTTATCCCGTTGAATTCAAATTGATTTTCCGTCAGGTGGCTGAATGAGCATCCATAACGACAGCAAACGATGTGACCCATGTTAGCTATGGTGTTCCCCCAACTTGTGCGGGAGTTCATATTAATTAAAACAGGAGGAAGGAATATGATGAACAGGAAGTTTTGCTTCAAACGCAGCGCAGCGCTGCTAATGGCGGTTATCATGGTATTTGGAATGCTCTTTGCAGTTCCGGTATTCGCCGCCGGCACCGATGTCAGAATGATGTACACGTTTGACTTTACCCCTGTGGAGCAGACCACGGAAGAATCCTGGTTCAGCCCGGCAACCGCGTCCCAGGCCGCCTGGTACAGCGGCAGCGGTATTGGTGTCGGTGACGATTATGTGCTTCAAGGAACACATACCGGCACGGACTACACCAGTGCCAACAATGCGGTCCATCTGACATTGCCCCAGGCCCTTCCCGCCGGCTATTCTTACAACGTTCAGGTATCGTTCTATGTCCCTTCAGCTCATAACCAGGGCAAATCGGCGCTTACCGGCCCCGGTGTTGTTTTAAATGCCGCATATGCCATAAATGCTTACAAGCTTCCTTCGCCCCCTGGAAATATCGCAATGGACACATGGAAAACTGTCAACATCAACACCCCTGTTATGATGGAAGACTTAACGGGCATGGATTTCCGCTTTGGCGTCAATACCGGGGCAAACCATCCCGATGTTTGGTACATTGACCACATCGTGATCAGCCAGGTTGGCGATCCGCAACCAATCCCAACATGGGACCTCACAATACCTTCATTAGCCGACACCTACAAGGACAGCTTCCCTTTCGGCAATATTATCGAACCCAACCAGCTTGATTCCAAAACCACTAATATGTATAAGTCCTATTATAATTTTGTGACGGCTGAAAATGCCATGAAACCGGCTTCCATCAGTACGGCAAAAGGCGTTTACAACTTCTCGGGCGCTGATTCTATCATTACCTGGGCCCAGCAAAACGGTATCAAGGTTCATGGCCACACTTTGGTATGGCACTCTCAATCTCCGAACTGGCTTTACAAAAATGCGGACGGCACACCGCTTACTCGCAGTGAAGCCCGCCAGAACCTGCAAGACTATATCACCACAGTCGCCGGGCACTTCGCCGGAAAGGTCATTTCCTGGGATGTTGTCAACGAGGCTCTTGATGGGGGTTCTCTCCCCATCACCGATTGGAAAGCAGTCGCAAGAAAGTATTCCCCCTGGTATCAGGCATATGCTAATGGTGCTGATACAGCCAATGGCGAAAGCGGAGCCGACTTTATTTACGATGCGTTTGTTTACGCCCGTCAGGCTGACCCGCACGCGACCCTTTACTACAACGACTATAACGAAACCGAGGCCTGGAAGCGCGAAGCTATCGCACAAATGGCTGAAGACCTTAACGGTAAATGGCTGACCGACCCGCGCAATACGGATCGCAGCCGCAAGCTTATTGAAGGCGCAGGCATGCAATCTCACCATTTCACAGCCAGCCCGGATCCGTCCGAGGTTGAAGCTTCTATCCAGCGTTTCATCCAGGCGGGATTAATAATCAGCGTGACCGAGCTTGATGTCGGCTATGGCGCTTACGGCGGACCGGCTTCACCGGCACTTACCCGGGAGATGCAAGTAACCCAGGCAATCTACTATGCTCATTTGTTTGAAATTTACAAAGCTTATGCCGACCACATCCAGCGTGTTACCGTCTGGGGCAAGGCTGACTCTCAGAGCTGGCGCAATACCTACAGCCCTGTATTGTTCGACGGCATGTTTGCTCCGAAACAAGCTTACTATGCTGTTCTCGATCCAAGCGGTTATCTGATGCAACAAGGCATAACACCCCGCTCGTTGCCTTTGAACGTTGCAACAACTGCAAATCTTGTCAAAAAGGGGGACTACTTCGATGTAACGGCCTCCTTCCCGGAGACGACCACAGCCAATGCAGTCAGTCTTGTCCTCAGCTATGACAAGGACAAGTTCGAATATGCAGGCAACCTCGGCGAAGATCCTTTGCAGAATTCCTATATAGACGGCGTGACTTACCTTACCAGTGAAGCAGGAGACGGAAACGTCAAGTTGACGATGATGATTCCCGACTACAAGGCAAAGGACCTCGTAAGCCTCCGTTTCAGGGCCAAAGAAAATGCAGACATCCAGAATGCAGACAATTCGATTACAGCTGCCGCGAATTTCGTTTACAAGACTTCAACAGGTAACAAGTTAGTGTTTCAGGCCTCCGGTTCGACCGACTTTACAACCAGCGGCAACCCGGGCGATACGGATGCCGACGGCAAGGTAACATTGCTTGACCTCTCCAATGTTATCGATATGTTCGGCGTGAAAAGAGGAGAGACGCTTTGGACGAAAGCAAGGTTCTATGACTTCAACAAGAACAAGGAAATTGATATTGCTGATATCGTATCTGTTGCAAAGCTGATTTTTTAAACTTTCCCAGAAGGATACACCGTAAGGATTCCTTGCGGTGTATGCCCTTTCGGGGACAGGACACACCGATATGTTCAGGATGAAATCAAGGGAATTTGCTTCTTATATAAAAACGGATTGTTAGGGAACCCGTCATGCGATGCCATGTTCGGCAACAATGAACCCCGGTCTTCTGGTCCCTTCGATGTAAATTAACATACAGGTATTATTGCTGGAGGAAGGAATTAATATGGGAATAAATGAATTTCTCAAGGATAAAAAATGGCATATCATCTCAGGTGGTGTGTTTCTGGTAATCTTTGCGATTATTACAGGTGTGTTTTCACAGGGAATGAACGGCAGATTCAACAGCCTGAAAGATCAGATCGACCGGATATCTTCCGGTGTCTCATCTCTTGAAACCTCTTCTGCGGCATTTAGTGACTCCTCTGCAGAACTTAAAGAATCTTCTGCAGAACTTAGGGACTCTGTCGATGAAATATCCGGGAAATCAAGTAAGGATACATCCGGCCAACCGACAAATCCGGAATTGCAATCGAAGTTGGACAGAATCCTGTCACAACTGTCGGATCTTAAAAAGACGGTTGGATCATTAAAAGTCAGCGGACAGGCTGAAAAACAGCCGGCTAAATTAACAGAGAAAACAATAGCGGTACCTGATACAAGTGTTCCGAAAAGCCCAGCCAATCCAACTAAATCTGACAAGCAGCCCCAATCTTCAAAGATCTTTAAGACTGGACAGGATTTAACCATTACCATAAAGGCCAAGGAAGTCTCGAACATGTACGGTTATCAATTCAACTTGAAATACGATCATAAAAAGGCGATCTACAAGGGCAGTCTGAAATCCTCCATCAGCGGGATCAACACGATCTTTAAAAAGGATATGACCGACTATCTGCTGGTCGGCGCAACAATGGTCGGTGACACACCGGGCTATTCGGACCGGAATGTAACGGTATGTACAATGATGTTTACCGTAACTGCTGACATTGATCCGTCCTCTTTCACCGTCAACGGTGTCAGTGCAGTGGACGCAAACCAGAGCTATGCCGAGAACATAGATGGATGGAGTGTTGATGTAAAAGCCAATTGACCGTTAAGAAGAATAGTTTCATGAATATCCCCACTTCGTCGAAGGGCCTGTACTTGTGACCACTTATAATGAGGTTAAAATGTCTCCTGCCTTTTGGTTCTTTTGCTTATGCAAAAAGCCTGGGTGGTGGTTATCAATATTGTTTTCCGGCGGTGAGCATATCCCCGGCCCCGGATGCATGGGTGAGCAGCAAG
>JAEWQC010000130.1 GCA_023399355.1 Bacillota bacterium
TCCTTTATAACAGGCATTACCTCTTCTTCCAGTAACTCTTTACTGTGTCCTGTTATTATAAAATCATCAGCATATTTTACTATATTAAATATTATTCCGGATTTTAACCATTTCTCTAAAATTCTTCTATCAGTTGGTATGTTTTTAAGCATCCACTCATGTGAAATATTATCAAAACAACCTTTAATATCTCCTTCTAATACCCATTTGGCTGATTTCTTTTGACTTAAGATAATAAATAATTCTTCAATTGCATCGGCAGTTGATCTTCCAATTCTGAATCCATATGCATTATTATCACAAATTGTCTCAGCAACAGGATCTAATGCCAATAGATATAATGCCTGCATTGCTCTGTCCCTCATAACTGGCAAAGTCAGCGCAAAATGCACAGAAGCACAGTAACCTTTTGGGATGTGTCACAATCACTCATCCGTTTCATCCTTTATGCGGCAAAAATTTTAATATCCTTAAAATAAAGGAAGTCAATGGAATGCGTATTTACTCTCTACGGCTCGAGAGCGGTGTATTGTCAGTTCCAGAGTCTTGGACAGATCGTCAGTTTCAACCAAATACTAAATCTACTTCACAAAACTTGCTATTCAATGCTCGGGACTTGAAAGAATTAGCCCTATTTCTTGGTGGTGTTCGTAAAATTTCTCAAAATAATATTGACAAAAATACTTGAAAGGATTAGTATATTATCATGAATACTAGTGATAATAACATTTTTAAAAATACTCCTATTCAGGAGCTAAAAAATCGAAAAACAGCGATATTGAATTCACTACCCGCAATAAATCAGGTAATTCGTGGTTCACTTATTACACGGTACATCAAATGTGGCAATGCTAATTGCCGCTGTGCCAAAGGAATAGGGCATATGAGTTTTTATTTATCTTCCTTCTATAAAGGACGTACTCGTATGGACTATGTTCCTAAAACTTTGGAGCCATCAATACGAGAAGGAATTGATAACTATAGACTATTTGAGGAACTCCTCTCAGAATTAGCTGAAATTAATCTAGAACTATTTAGACGTAGAGGAAAAGAATAATCTATACATTTTTTTAGAAAGGATAATACTCATGACAAATTCAACATTGCTAGCATTGGTAGGAAACGATTCTCAAAGAGTAGACGAACTTGTTACTGTTGTTGCGGGTTTGGTTCGTTCTTGCCTTGCAGCCATGCATGAGGAGGCTAAGAATAATGATAACATCGTCGAAAGTTCGGCAGGAGCATCTGAACCGGATAGCAATTATTTACATCCGCCAATCGACATTGACTCAAGTCAGATTCAATCAGGAAAGCACGGAGCGGCAGTATGCGCTCCAGGAGAAAGCCTTGAAACTGGGTTGGACACAAGAACAGATTCAAATAATAGACGGGGACCTGGGAATATCGGGTTCAGGCAGGACACTTCGTCAGGGGTTTCAACAACTGGTCTCACAAGTCTCCTTTGGCGAGGTTGGCGCCATATTTGGTCTAGAAATTTCACGTCTAGCACGCTCATCAGCAGATCTTCTACGCCTTCTAGAACTTTGCAGTCTATTCAACACAATAGTAGCTGCTGAAGACGGCATTTATGATTTGACTGATTTTAACGATCGACTTATTCTCGGATTTAAGGGAACTATGAGCGAAGCAGAACTTCATTATTTGCGTTCTCGAATGCTTGGAGGAAAAAAGAACAAAGCCAAAAAAGGTGAATTACATTTCCCCTTGCCCGTTGGTTACGTTTATGACTCAGTTGGTGAAACTGTACTTGACCCTGATGAAGAGGTTCAAATAGCTGTAAGAAATGTTTTTAAAGCTTTCCACAAAACTGGCAGCGCTTATGGTGTAGTTCAACATTTTGCAAAAAATGGTCTTCAATTTCCCAAAAGAGCCTATGGGGGCACATGGAATGGCAAGCTTATTTGGGGAACACTTACACATAGCCGAGTACTAGGAATTTTATATAACCCAAGCTATACTGGTGCGTATGTTTATGGACGCTATCGAGATCAGAAACAAGTCAATCCTCAGGGATTATTCATACATCATACTGTCCGACTGCCAAAAGAACACTGGGAAGTTTTTATACCAGATCACCACGAAGGTTATATTACATGGGAAACTTATGAAAAAAATCACCAGCAATTACTTAATAACCGTACCAATCTCGAAACAAGTGGTGCGGCGAGGGAAGGTTTAGCTTTACTTCAAGGATTAATCATATGTGGAAAATGTGGGCGTAGAATGACCGTTCGGTACACTGGCAATGGCGGAATTTCTCCTGTATATGAGTGCATAGGCAGATGGGAGCACGGTTCTCGCGCCACTTGTACAACAGTTCCAGCAAGTGTAGTTGATAAGGCAATCTCCACACGCTTCCTGCAAGCTATGCAACCAGCAGAATTAGAACTTTCTATACAAGTTTTTGATAAACTACTTCAAGCCGAAGATGAGACTGATAAATCATGGAAACTCTCTCTTGAAAGGGCGAAGTTCGAGGCTGAACGTGCTGAAAGGCAGTATCAACTAGCAGAACCTGAAAATCGTTTAGTTGTCCGAAATTTAGAAATGCGGTGGAATGAGAAGCTAGCAGAAGTAGAACGTATGCAACAAGAGTATAAGCGATATCTATTGCATCGGAGTTAGCGTCCAACTTACCAGGATAAAGAAGACATTTTAAACTTGGCAAAAGAATTACCTCGTGTTTGGAATATGCCTACAACAACTTCAAAAGATCGCAAAAGAATACTTCGTATGCTTCTTGAAGATATCACTGTTTTTGCAGAAGCAAGAAATCCAAATATCCGATTAGGGATTAGGTGGAGCAATAAATGCTGTGAAGAACTTTCTACAAAAAAGCCTCTGCCAGTAGGACTAGCTCGAAAACATACTACAGAAAATATTGAACTTGTTCGAAAACTCTCAAACACAATGACAGATTTTCAAATTGCTGAGCATTTTAATAAAATAGGATTACTCAAATCCGATGGAAAGCCATTTACACTTGATTCTATTAAATGGATACGGTATTTGCATAAGATCCCTGGATTTTTTAAGCAGAAAAAAGGTATGTCTGTAAAAGAAGTGGCAGAATTACTAGACATATCAACTGGCGTAGTTTACTATTGGATTAATAAAGGAATTTTACCTGCCGAAAAGCTAAATCCTGGTTGGCCATGGGAAATTCATTTAGATAAAGAAAAAGAATTTGAGCTGAGAGAAAGGGTAAAATCTTCTTATCACTTAGTATAGCTTTATGTTTAAGCTTTTGCTTTAGTATCAAAATACCTTAATTCAAAATCATAATTGGGAGGTGTGCAGTATGAAGTCACCGTGGGTATACCTAAAGGTCTTTTCTTTTTACTGTTTTTCTTTGGAATGTATACCCTTCTTAACGGCTGGGCTTTATATCCTCTTCGGTTCAGAAGTTTTATTGCCTTCTCTTTATCCCTATCTCTTTCCCATAATATATTGTCTACTCCCGGGGTATTCTAGCCTTTATTTGATGTTACTCTTTTTATCGCAATAAGTTTAGCATAGAATGAATGTGTTATTAGCCATTGCGTGCCCGGCGAGACGGTGTGGTGCGGCACACTTCATGCTCCTTCTTCAGAGGCTTTACTCCGTGATCTTACTATTCCGCACCTTTACAGCCATGCATTGATCTCCGACGTATCCTGACCCGTGAATCGAGTAGCTAGAAAAAAGGGTACTCATCCCTACTTTCTTTGCTCTCACAGAACCGGACTTACGTTTGCCGTATCCGGCTCCTGGAAAATCTCTCCAAACTACAAATAGTAGTTGACAACAACCCAACTTTATGTGTTGGTTT
>JAEWQC010000227.1 GCA_023399355.1 Bacillota bacterium
CTCTTGTTGCTGCTTAGATTATGGAATTATCTTCGGGGATATGTTATTATATTAGTCGAAGGATATTTTATAGAAAAATTTATAAATATTTGTACACGAAGACAAATACTGTTATGGGATGTCAAAGTGCAGCAAGACCAAATGGTCAGCATGAAGCTGAGCATCAACGGATTCAAACTGCTGCGTCCCGTAGTGCGCAAAACGAAATGCAAAGTCAGTCTGCTTAAGAAGGTTGGAATTCCGTTCATCTTCAATAGATACCGCAAGCGTAAAGCTTTTTTTGCAGGGGCCATACTTTTTATGATTTCGATATATGCCATGACTTCATTTATATGGAGTGTGGACATTACAGGCAACAAAGAGCTTCAGACCGCCCAGTTGGAGCAATCGCTGGCGAAGTATGGAATAAGAACAGGGATATTGAAGTATTCGGTGAATACCGATAGGGCAGTCACAGGCATGCTGCTTGAATTGAGGGATGTTTCCTGGATAAGCATTAATATCAGTGGGACCAGGGTTAAAGTTGAACTGAGAGAAAGAGTAAAGGCTCCGGAAATTTTGCCGAAAGATGTGCCTTGCGACATCGTTGCGATAAAAGACGGAATGATAAAACAGGTGATTGCAACACAAGGCATTGAAGCCGCTGGTGAGGGGGATACAGTTAAAAAAGGGCAGGTGCTTATTAGCGGAAAAATCCCACTGAAGGACGACGATAAAAAATTCAGACTGGTACATGCGATGGGGACGGTTCCGGCAAGAACCTGGTATGAGGAGGCTGTACCGGTCAGACTTTCAGAGGTTGAGAGGCTTAAGACCGGAAAAGTTGTCAATCATTATACATTGAATTTGTTTTCATGGAAGCTGGAATTATTACATAAGAAACCACCATTTGAAATTTATGAGGCTGCCGAAGTGAAAAAAAAGCTTTCCATCGGAGAAAATCTTGTTTTCCCGATTGAATGGGTAAAAAGCAGCTTCTATGAAGAAAAGCTTGTAACTGCTTATATAGGCGAAGAGGATGCTAAAAATGCGGCGGCTGGAAAGGCTTACGCGAAAATCAGGGATGATATACCAGACAATGCTGTAATTGTAAAAAAGAATTTGAAATTTGTCAGCGATGAGACAGGAATGCTGGCAAAAGTTATGATAGAATGCATTGAAGATATCGGTACGTCCAAAAAGATCGGAGGAAATTGATTGGACAATATAGTTGAGAAGACAGTAGAGTTTGAAAAGATAGAACATGCAATAAACCTTTTTGGAAATTTTGATGAGAATGCCAGGATTATCGAAGAGGGCCTTGAAGTGAAGCTCATTTCCAGAGACGATGAGATCAGGCTTTCAGGAAATAAGGAGAATATCGAGAAAGCATCTGTAGTTATTGAAAGGCTCATGTCGATAGCTGCACAAGGCGAGCCCATATCAAGACAGAATGTCAGCTATCTGGTGGACCTTGCGGCAGAAGGACAGTTGGACAAGGTGCGGGAATTCCCCGGAGACTACATTTGTCTGTCGGCCAAAGGAAGGCAGATAAAATCCAAGACACTCGGACAAAAGAAATATGTGAATGCGATTAAGGATAATACAGTTGTGTTCGGCATTGGACCTGCCGGTACGGGAAAGACATTTCTCGCTGTGGCAATGGCTGTCAACGCTTTCAGGGACAAGCAAGTAAACCGGATCATACTGACCCGGCCGGCAGTCGAAGCCGGTGAGAAACTGGGCTTCCTTCCGGGAGACATGCAAAACAAGGTAGATCCCTATTTGAGACCTCTTTATGATGCACTTTATGAAATCATGGGTGCTGAAACCTACCAGAAATATCTTGAAAAGGGCATGATTGAAATTGCACCCCTGGCCTATATGAGAGGTCGTACACTGGATGACTCCTTTATCATACTTGATGAAGCCCAAAACACCACCCCGGAGCAGATGAAGATGTTCCTGACCCGTATTGGCTTTGGCTCAAAGGCCGTTGTGACAGGAGACATTACGCAGATTGACCTTCCGGGAGATAAAAAATCAGGGCTGAAGGAAGTCACAAAAATATTGAATGAGATTAATGGAATAGAGTTTGTTTTTTTAACAGAGAAAGATGTTGTGCGGCACGAGCTTATACAAAAAATAATTCTGGCATATGACCGGTACGAATCGAGAAAGGCTTGATTGTCGAACATGTTGATTGGGGGCAACCTATTTGCAGGCGAAAAACAAAAAGAACACCGGAAGCAGACATATTAAACATTATCTGAAAAACAGGACATTCCAGAAGGTTCTGATCAGTTTTGCCATTATTGCAGCCGCATTCATCATTATTGAAAACGGCGCAGTTCCCAAAAAGTATTGGCTCAGCCTCGGACAGCGAACCAGCTATGACATTACAGCGCCCCGGGATATCGAGAACACGATGCTTACTGAAAAATTGGCCAGGAATGCAGCTGATGCTGTTCCTCCTGTAATGCTGAGACTGGAAAGCGTTCCGATAGACATTATCAATACAGCATCGGAATTCATCCAGGAAGTTGAAAATTCCAGGCAAAACATCGATAAAAACCTTCAGGAACAAGGAATAACCAAAAAAAGCAGGGACTACAGGAAGATACTTGAACTGGAGCAGGCATTAGCTGTAAACAATCTGCAACTGAACATAAAAAAGTATGATGTGCCCTTGAGCGGAGAACAGATTAAATATCTTGTGGTTGGTGCCGGAGAAAACCAGCTTTCCGAATTTGACAAGCTTACCAGAGCGCTGTTCAGTTCGATCATGAAGGAAGAGGTCAATGCGTCAAATCTTGCCGGCAAGGTCGATTATGTCCAGAATGAATATCAAAAGAGCAGTCTGAGTCAGGATTTTAAAAATATTGGAGCCCTTATGGCAAAGGCCTTCCTCAAACCCAACAGTAGCATAGCAAAGGAACTGACGGATAAAAAAAAATCGGAAGCTTATGCGGCTGCGATGGAAAGCAAGCAGATCATAACGGAAGGTTCACGGATCCTTAGTTATGGAGATATCGTTACCGAGGACAAGCTTGAAGTTCTCAGGGAACTGGATCTGATTGAAACCGGAAAGCTTGACTATGCCTTTGCTGCGGGTGTACTGGCCATAGTTATGGTAATGGCATTCATGCTGGTACTTTATATGCATGTATTCTGCAAAAAGATACTGGATAGCAGGAAAGATCTTATATTAATTGGTGTCATTGTTATTCTGACCCTTGGGTCGTCCTGGATCCTCAATCCGGTCAATCCGCTGCTGATCCCGGTGTTTATCGCGCCCATGCTGATATCCATTCTCCTTGATCTGAGGCTCGGAGTTATTATCAATCTGATGCTTGTCCTGGCGATCTCTTTTATTACCAAAGGGAATCAGGGGCTGTTATACGCTGGTATTATCGGCGGAACCCTATCCGCATTTATTGTTTCGGGAGCGAATCAAAGAAGCAGGCTCTCCGCTTCAGGTCTGGTAATTGCGGCAACAAATGCGGTCATCATCGCCTGCATAGATTTGATCGGAAAGCGCAGCGGCTCTTCTATTGCAAATGATGCAGCCCTTATTGCTTTAAACGGAATGCTTTCGACCATATTCACGATTGGCGCACTTCCTATTTTCGAAAGTGTTTTTAATATTATCACCCCGTTAAAGCTCCTGGAACTTGCAAATCCAAACCAACCACTGATCAAGAAGCTTCTTATGGAAGCACCGGGAACCTACCACCACAGTCTGATGGTGGGAAATCTTGCTGAAGTTGCTACGGAAGCCATAAATGGAAATGCGTTGCTTGCAAGGGTGGGAGCGTATTATCATGATGTGGGTAAACTGAAACGGCCCAATTTTTTTAAGGAGAATCAACTTTCAGAGAACCCTCATGACAGAATGACTCCAAACCTCAGCACCCTTGTGATTACCTCCCATACAAGTGACGGCGCCGAGATCGCGGAAAAGTACAAAGTGCCGGTCGCTGTCCGGGAGATCATCAACCAGCACCACGGCACAACGCTTGCAGCATACTTCTATTACAAGGCGAAGAAAAGCGATAAGGCCGATATCGTAAAACAGGATGATTTCAGGTATCAAGGGCCGCGACCTTCTTCAAAGGAAGCAGCGGTAGTAATGCTTGCAGATTCAGTCGAAGCGGCTGTCAGATCCATGGTTGACAAGACTGAGGGGAAAATGGAAGGACTGATACGCAAAATTATCAAGGACAAACTGGATGACGGTCAGCTTGATTTGTGCGAGCTTACCCTCAGAGACATGGACGTTATCGCGAGAGCTTTCACAACAGTATTCGGCGGATATTTTCATGAACGGGAGGAATACCCGGATATTAAAGTGAGTAATCTTCCTGAAAATGAGGAGGTAGCTGAGAAGGGTCCGGCAGATGTTCGTGATGAGTTACAGGACTCTGCTAATGAAGCACATTCCGTAAGTGAGACGGCAGAGGAGGAAAAAGCCGGTTATGAGGAATATTAAGCCGAAGGGTTCAAACAAAACAAGAATCTTTATTGATAATGAGCAGAATTTTATAAAAATGGAGGACAGCTATAAAAAGCTTCTGGAAAAAACAGTTATAGCATGCCTGAATGCTGAAAATATTTCAGTCGGCTGTGAAATTAATATTTTGTTCTCGGATGATTCTTCCATCAGGAAGATTAACCATGAATTCAGAAATATCGACCTTTCTACTTTCGTTCTTTCATTTCCAATGGCAGAGATGCAAAATGGCAGAATATTATCGGCAGAGGGCGATTATGATCTGGATGAAGGCCTTCTTCTGCTTGGAGACATCGTAATATCAGTTGAAACAGCTTGTTCGCAGGCTCTGCAGTATGGGCACTCCTTGGAAAGAGAACTGGCCTTTCTGACATCGCATGGAATGTTTCACCTGCTCGGGTACGACCACATAAAAAAGGATGAGGAGTCCATGATGCTTTCGAAGCAGGAAGCGGTACTTGAAGGAATAGGATTAAAAAGATTATGAAGAACAGGAACCTGATCGATAGCTTCAATAATGCTGTAAATGGTATATTATCAGCAGTCAGAAGTGAGCGGAACATGAAAATACATATCTCCGCTGCAGCACTGGTTCTGATTCTGTCCCTGTTTTACGACCTGACGAGAGCGGAGTTTCTTATCGTATGCATTACCATTGCAATCGTAATTATATGTGAGCTGTTCAATACTGCGATAGAAGTTATTATAGACACGCTGATAGACATTTACCATCCCAAAGCAAAGGTAGTCAAGGATACTGCGGCGGGTGCGGTTTTTATTGCATCCGTCCTGTCTGTTCTGGTAGGCTACTTCATATTTTTCGACAGAGTCAGCACCAGCCTTGAAATCGGCATCGTGAGAATCAAGCAGGCGCCGATGCATTTAACGGTCATTGCGATCATTCTGACTTTGCTGCTGGTACTCCTTCTGAAAGCATTTTTTAAAAAGGGTACGCCTTTCAGCGGAGGTATGCCAAGCGGACATTCTGCAATTGCATTTTCGGCTGTAACTGCAGTTGCTCTATGGACGAACAATGTGAACATAACAATTCTTTTTTTGATTGTAGCTCTGCTTGTAGTACAAAGCAGACTTGAGGGCAAAATACATACAGTGATAGAATTGATCGCAGGAGCAGTTATTGGATTTTCAGTGACCCTTCTGCTTTTTCAGGCATTTTTCAAATAAGGTTAGGAGGAAGCTTTCATGTCATTTAAATCAGGATTCATTACAATAGTGGGACGCCCGAATGTCGGTAAATCGACGCTAAGCAACAGACTTGCCGGCGAGAAGATCTCCATCATCTCAAATAAGCCCCAAACCACGAGAAATACCATAAAGACCATCATAAATACAGAGGACAGTCAAATCATATTCCTTGACACGCCGGGCATCCACAAGCCCAGGACAAAGCTTGGCGAATATATGGTCAACCTTGCGGAAAATACGCTTAATGAAGTTGATATCGTGCTGTATCTGATTGAAGCGACAGATGAGGAACCTGGCGCCGGTGACACTTATATCATGGACCAGATCAGACCGCTGAAGACGCCGGTATTTCTTATCATTAATAAAATTGACCTTATTAAAAAGGAACAGCTTTTTTCAAGGATCAACAAGTTTACAGCCTCCATGGATTTTAAGGCTGTCATACCTATCTCGGCTTTGAACAACGAGGGTACTGGAATTGTATTAGCTGAAATCAAAAAGTTGCTGCCGGAAGGACCCAAATATTTCCCGGATGATATTATCACGGATCAACCTGAGAAAATGATTGCAGCTGAGCTGATAAGGGAAAAAATACTTGAATTGGTGCTGGAAGAAGTACCGCACGGCACAGGTGTTGAAGTGATTTCCTTCAAGGAACGAAAAGGCAGGGATTTAATTGACATTGAAGCAAACATATACTGTGAGAAGGAGACACATAAGGGAATATTGATCGGCAAGGAAGGAAAGATGTTGAAAAAAATCGGATCATTTGCCAGGGTGGACATAGAGAATCTTCTGGGGGTAAAAGTGTTTCTGCAGCTTTGGGTCAAGGTAAAGCCGGACTGGAGAAATAGCGACAATATGCTGAAAACATTGGGATATAAGTAATTCCAGATCATCGTGATATAAAATTTTCAAGTATACTAACCGCTTTTTAGTGTAAGATAGTAGTAGATACTTACGAATGAAAAAGGGGGATTGCAAGGTATGCTAAAAGAATTTGCATGGAACACCTTTATAAAAGTCGGCTTGGTAGACTCCTATATATTTTACAGAGAAATTGAAGAAAGGGACAGGGCAGCAGAACAGAGAAAGATGGCGGAGGCAGAAGCAGCTATCAGCGTGAGCCATGCGTAGCAGCCTCTGGAGGCTGATCGTTGATAGAGGCCAACTGTGCTCGCCCATGCATCCGGGGCTGGTCGTTGACAGAGGTCAACTGCTCGTCCATGCATCCGGGGCTGGTCGTTGACAGAGGTTAACTGCTCGCCCATGCATCCGGGGCTGGTCGTTGACAGAAGTCAACTGCTCGCTCATGCATCCGGGGCTGGTCGTTGACAGAGGTCAACTGCTCGCCCATGCATCCGGAGTAAATCCTGTCAGTATGCATAGATGGCTTTTTTAAAAACCAGGGGGATTGTAATTAAAGAGGTTGGTGTCGGAGAAGCAGATAAAATCATTACGATATTCTCCAGAAACCGGGGCCGTATTTCTGCGCTTGCCAAAGGCGGGAAACGGCCTAAATCCAAATTATCTGCAGGCTCTCAGCTTATGAGCTACGGAGAATATGTTCTTTTCAGCGGCAAGGAAATGTACACGGTCAATAGCTGCGAGGTTCTTGAACCTTTCTACGAAATCAGGAATGACATGATACGACTTACCTATGCTGCTCATTTTCTGGACATCATAATGGAAATCATCCAGGAAAATCAGCCATCGCCAAAGCTGCTGCAGCTTCTTCTCAATTCGCTGTTCATGCTGACCAGAAAGGATAAAATGCCGGAACTGATTTCAAGGATATTTGAACTGAGATCCCTTACGATAACCGGATATGCTCCCCATGTACGCAACTGCATGATTTGCGGCTGCGAACAGGAAAAAATCTATTCATTCAGCTTCTTAAAATGCGGATTTATTTGTGACAGGGAACAATGCCTATCAGAGGACCGATTCGCACCTGAACTCTCTGCAGGAGCATCCAAGGCGATACAACACATTGTACATACCAGAATGGAGGAACTGTTCAGTTTCAGCCTTTCAAATGAAGTTCTGGAAGAATTGGAACACATCACAAGAAGGTATTTGCGTGAACGTCTGGAAAGAGATTTTACAAAGCTGGATTTCCTAAAAAATCTATGATAAAAAATAAAAAGAGTATCTTTCTCTCGGAAGATACTCTTTTTGGTGCGGAGAGTGGGACTTGAACCCACACGGTCTCCCATACGCCCCTCAAACGTACGCGTCTGCCAGTTCCGCCATCCCCGCATTTAGAAGGCTTTGCCCTATCAGCAAAATCAATTATACTAACTTAAGCATTGGGTGTCAATACTTATTGAAGAAATAATTATTGGTAACAAAATGTATTGAATATAACTCCAACTGCTGGTAGAATTAAAACAATCTGTTTAGCTGCAATTTATTTAATAATATTTGAAATGAGGAAAATTAAATGGCAGGTTTTTTTGGATTTTTTGATTATAATAAACCGGGGCCTGGTGTTGATAAGGATGCACCGCCGAAGTCTCCGTTTGTTATGTTCTTTGAAATACTGCAGAGAAAATTCTGGAATTTGATCAAAGTCAACATGATGTTCCTGATTTTCAACATTCCGGCACTTATTCTTGGAATGATCGTTATGTTGATGTTTTTCCCGGCCATTTTTACTGGAACATTAACTGATTCGAAAGCATTGATCAGCGATATCATAATTAAATTTATTCTGCTTACGATCATAATGTGTGTTCCGATGATTACAGTCGGTCCCGCACAGGCCGGCTTTACCTATATCATGAGGAACTACTCCCGGGAAGAACATGCATTTCTTTGGAGTGATTTCAAAGATGCAGCATTGAAAAATATGAAGCAGAGCATGATCATCGGAACAATTAATTTCTTTGTCACTTTTTTAATGCTGTTTGCGATCATTATTTACAATAATCTGATTAAGACAGGTCAGTTGCCGGTATTGCTGGGTACTGTGCTTATGACACTAATGGTTGTGATGTTTGTCCTCTTTGCTATAATGAACATGTATATCTATCCTATTTTAATTACTTTTAAACTCAACACTATGCAAATATACAAAAATGCACTGATATTCTCAGTGATAAAATTACTTCCAAATCTTGGGATTCTATTGCTGTCTGCTTTTATCATTCTGTTTTCATTTGGACAGATCATACTGTTTAGTCCAATTATAGGAGTCTTTTTGTATATCTTCATTACAATAAGCTTTATAGGACTACTTACGAACTTCTATGTCTATCCGAAACTTAAGAAATATATGATCTCACGGCTTGAAGAAGATGAAGAAGAGGAAGATGATGAGGAAGGCGAAGAGGGCGACGAGGACGACGAGGACACAGGTGAAGATAATAGAGAAGATAATAGAGAAGATAATAGAGAAGATAATAGTGATACAACGGAAGACGGCGGTAATTCCAATATTCCCGGCAATGGTGAGGACAAGGAAATAAAGAGATATTTCTAAAAATAAACAGATATTTTTAAAAAGTAAAGCTGCCTGGTTGAAATAACCGGCAGCTTTCATTTTAAACTTTAAGAGGATTCAAATGTCATACTCGAGCTTAATGGCACTGATGGCCCTGTCGACATCCTTTTCAAATATCAGATAGGAAATATCTGTTTCAGAGGTAGTAACCAGCTTAATCTCGATGCCTTCATTTGCAAGTAAAGTGTAGAGTTTTGCCGCTACGCCAGGAATATTTCTCATCCCTTCGCCCGATACCTGAAGCTTGGTGTTTTCTGCATCGACCTCTATCCGTAGATTTTTGGCATTCTTTTTAAAATCATTCAGGGAACTGAGGGCGGTCACCAGATCCTCCGACGGCAGGCTGAAGGATAAGCTGACTGTACCACGGAATACTGGAGCCTGGTTGATCATATCAATATTGATGTGGTTTTGTGCAATGGTGTTGAACAACCCGGAGATTAGTTTGGTATTGTTTGGAAGGTTGTCAACTGTCACGAGAGCTACGTTGTATGTAACACTGATATTGGTTACGGGCATTTCCGACATTTTTCACACCTCCGTAAAATTAAGTATACTATATTCTATTCTTCCGCAATAAGATCATTCATATCATACATTCCGGGTTTTTTGCCATGGATGAATCTGGCTGCCCTTAGTGCACCGGTTCCGAAAATGTCTTTGGACATGGCAGAATGATTTATTTCGATGATTTCATCATTGCCTGCAAATATCACGGAGTGTTCTCCAACAATGGTGCCACCACGAACCGCATGGATCCCGATCTCTGACCTGCTCCGCTTTTTTCTGCGTGAATGCCTGTCATAGACATATTCCTGTTTCTGTTCGAGCACTGCATTAATGGAGTCGGCAATTGCAAGAGCAGTTCCGCTTGGCGCATCCAGCTTCTGATTGTGGTGTTTTTCTATGATTTCAATATCATAATTCGATTCCAGCAGCTTGGCAGCCTTTTTTACAAGGTCTATCAGCAAATTCACACCAAGCGACATATTTGCCGATGAGAATACCGGTATAGCCGCAGAGGCCTGCTCGAGTAATTTTTTGTGAGCTGGAGACAGACCGGTGGTTGCCACGATGACGGGCAGCTTTTTTGAAGTAGCATATGCAAGCAAACCCTCAAGGACTGCCGGATTTGAAAAATCAATAATTACATCAACCTTGACAGTGCAACTTTTCAGGTCTTTGAATACCGGGTATTCATTCCTGCCGTTGTCAGAAATATCACAGCCTGCAGCAATATGAAGATCCTCATATTGCTCCGCCAGTCTGGATATTACCTGTCCCATTTTACCATTGCAGCCGCTAATCAATATGTTTATCAAATAAAGACACTTCCTTCTTTTGAGATTTCGCCATGTTTCCAATATCGTCAAGGTGACATTGCAAAAGCCTTCGTTATATTAATCCGTAATTCCGTAATGCTTTTACAAGTATTTCCTTGTTATTTGCAGCTATATCCACCAATGGCATTCTGCATTTTCCCACATTCAACCCCAGCTGGTTCATCGCTTCCTTGACCGGTATGGGACTGACCTCGATGAACAAGGCCTTGATCAATTCGATTGTACCAAGCTGCAGTTTTCTGCTGCCTGCAATATCTCCGGCAAGGAATTTTGCCACTAAATCGTGGGTATCCTTTGGAATGATATTTGCCATGACGGAGATGACACCTTTACCGCCCATTGCCAGAAAAGGCAGGACAAGCCCGTCTTCACCCGAATAGATAGTAAAATCTTCTCCGCAGAGGTTGATAATTTCACCAACCTGATTGAGGTTGCATTCTTTGAGGGCAACAATGTTTTCAATCTCAGACAGTTTCTGTATCGTATCCGGATTTATGTTCAGGTTCGTACGGGAAGGAACGTTATACAGGATAACAGGGATTGCAATACTTTCGGCAATCATCCTGAAATGCTCGTATAAACCGAGCTGTGTAGTTTTGTTGTAGTAGGGGGTTACACTAAGGATCGCATCTGCGCCGACTTTCTGTGCACGTTTGGTGATGTGGAGTGCATGCCGTGTATCGTTACTCCCTGTACCAGCTATAACAGGAAGTCTGCCATTAACTTTTTTTACTGTATATGCTATGGCTGCAATATGCTCCTCATCCGGCATAGTGGAAGCTTCCCCTGTGGTTCCGCAGATAACGATGGCATCGGAGGATTCCTTAATTTGGTATTCTATCAATTCTCCAAGTTTATCAAAGTCAATGCCGTCCGATGTAAAAGGCGTTACAATCGCTACGCCGGATCCGGTAAAAATGCATTTTTTCATTTTGATTCACCCTTTCAGATTGTTCTGGTCAATGGGGAGGCAGCCCCCCCTTATTATAATGAAAACAGGCTTGCTGACCGAAGTCTACAGCCAGCCTTCAGCCTTGAGCAATTCAGCCATAAGCACACCGCCGCCTGCAGCCCCTCTAATCGTATTATGAGAGAGGCAGGTGAACTTGTAATCAAACAGGTTGTCAGCACGCAGCCTGCCAACTGAGATGCCCATCCCATTTTCTATGTTCCTGTCGAGCTTCGTCTGTGGTCTGTCAGGCTGGTCGAAATAGGTCAGGAAGTGTGCCGGCGCACTCGGAAGCTTCAATTCCTGCGGCTTGGCTTTGAATTCCTTCCAACAGTTCAGTATTTCATCCTTTGAAGGTTTATTTTTGAATGTAATATAGACGGCAGCCATATGACCGTCGGAAACAGGCACTCTGTAACACTGTGCAGATATTGCAGGACCTTTTGCCAAAACGATTTTATCGCCTTCAATGGAACCCCATATTTTCATCGGTTCCTTCTCACTCTTTTCCTCTTCGCCGCCGATATATGGGATGACGTTGTCCATTATCTCCGGCCAGTCGCTGAAGATCTTGCCGGCTCCGGAGATTGCCTGGTAAGTGGCTGCGAGTATCTTATCCGGGCCAAATCCCATCAAAGCGTGAACAGGAGGAACATAACTCTGCAGGGAGCAATTGGATTTCACGGCCACAAAACCTTTTTTTGTCCCAAGACGTTTTCTCTGCTTTTCAATGATTGCAGAATGTTCCGGGTTGACTTCCGGTATGATCATAGGCACATCATCGGTAAATCTATGAGCGGAGTTGTTCGAAATAACCGGTATTTCAGCTCTTGCGTATTTTTCCTCGAGTTCCCGTATTTCGTCCTTCTTCATATCAACAGCACAGAAAACCATGTCAACTTCATCTGCAAGCTTGTTTATTTCTGTAACATTTCTGACAACGATGTTTTTTACATTACCGGGTATCGGAAGATCCAGTTTCCAGCGACCCTCCACAGCTTTTTCAAAAGGAAGACCAGCAGATCTCTCACTCGCTGCAATTGCTTTCACTTCAAACCAGGGATGATTCTCAAGCAGCGTCAAAAAACGCTGTCCGACCATTCCAGTCCCGCCAAGTACGCCTACTTTCAATTTGTTGTTCATCACAAATACCTCCTGAAATTAAATTAACTGTTGGCAAAGTGCCAACAGTTCCAATAATGCTGTGTCTCAAAAGAGATTACGTTAAGAACTGATAGCGCTCCATCAAATGATTTGATGACAGTTGCAATGTTATTCGCACTTGCAACCAGGAACCGGCCCGGCAGGAGACCGTATCCCTTCGGCATTTCACCCCTTTCATGACGTATCTGCGAACCCTGATGTTCTACACGTCACTACTGATGGAAAATGCACCTCTACCGTTGTATATGTTGTTTTTAAGCCATTTCAGCTAAAGCAGAGTTGACCTGCCTGAAGCTTTAAATAATAATAACACCGACAGTATTTCTTGTCAAATGTTTTGTTTTGATAAAAATATTACAGGAATATTAAATATCATTAAAAAAATGGTTAAAGAATGTTGATATAGAAGGAAGAAAGCCGATACATGTCGAATAAAGATTGGTAAAAGGGTTGTTCTCAGATTGTTTATTTACGAATGAAAAGGTGCTGAATATGAAAAAAATTTATAAAAAGGCAGCAGCAGCAGTACTTGCCATTGTTCTGATCTTATCTTCAACAACAATATCCATGGGACAGTTTCAAACGCCGGCCTATATAAGAGTCGGACTATATTACAAAGACGGCTCTGTCAATACCGCACAGTCTGTTTTTAATGTTTCGGCAGCAGCCGGAATTCAGGCAGGTTTCTTTCTGAATGGCACATTTGCACCAATTTACAGAGAGCCCTCTTCTGCGACGTTATACGTGAGAAAGGACACCTGGTTTTATCATTCGGGGGATGCACTGAAGGAATACAATCCTGCCGCAACAACGAATACGATTGCTTCGTCCACAAAATACGGACCCTATCATATTAAAATAGGAAACGACTGCCCTGACCAGCCAACAGCTGAAACACAGGTTGCGGCATACCGCCAGGCAGGCATACAGGCTTACATCGTTTACAATGATACCTGGCAGGTTTGGACCGGGGCCTACCTTGACGGAGCGGCAGCTCAGTCGGATGTGGCAGTTATTTCCGCCTTGCTTGGTCAGATCGGCTATACGGTAATGCAGCCGGAAGCAAACAGGATTGCGCTTATAAATTCGCAGGATCAGATCCTTTGCATATTCGGTAGTGATAAGGCATTTTTCCAACTGCGGCCGGCTCCGGAAAACAATCCGCCCGTAATTAAAATAAAAAGCAAACAGTACAGAGGGGCATTGGAGGTCAGAAGACTGGCAGCCAGCGATATGTCAGTCATCAATTACGTTTCAATGCAGGAATATTTATATGGAAGTGTTCCGGCTGAAATTGGAGGGCGTTCACCAGCTGAAGCGATAAAAGCACAGGCAATTGCTGCCAAAATGTATGCCATCAACAATATGGGAAAACATTCAAAAGCGGGTTTTGATGTCTGCCCGACCACAAGTTGTCAGGTATACAATGGATTCAGTTGTGAAATTGCTCAATGCAATGCAGCAATTGATGCGGTAAAGGATTATGTCATTACATACGACGGCAAACTGGCCGGAGCCATCTACTATTTTGCTTCGAGCGGCGGGAGGACAGAGGATGTACGTAATGTGTGGGGCTCGACTGTTCCCTATCTTGTAAGTGTTGAAGACAAGTATGAAAAGATATATACATGGACTAAAACGCTGCGTGCTTCGGATATCAAGGCAATCATTCCGCAACTTGGCAATATATTGGGCGTCGCAGTTACACAAACCGCTGAATCCGGCAGGGTGACACAACTAGCGGTACGGGGTGACAACAGGAGCGACCCTTCGCTTTACCTGAGAGAAAAGTGCAAGACGTTATTCGGCCTTGACAGCCAATTATATACGATCACCACGGATGCGGATGTCTATACTGCTCCTTTTTCTCATATTCCTACGACAGTGGCACTTTTATCGTCTCCTCCGCCGGCTTTTGCTTTTGCTTCCGCATCGGATTCAGATACCGGTACCTCCGGGAACATGGTACAATCTTCAGAGGTTGTGCCATTGACCGGAACGACTGCAGAGCAATCAGCAGATGACGCTGACCGGGCAGCGGCGAGGGCAATCGCCCTGGGTCTTTCCACCGATCCCGATCCGGCAAAGACCCGATTGGATGGAGTGAGCCTTTCTGTTGACAGTAATACATCAGCAGGGGTTTCTTCCGGGACGGCTATCGGTTCGTCGGCAACGGACCAGGTGATTGGTACAACACAGTCCGCTGCTGTTACTTCAAACAGTGCGGTAAGTGTACAGAATACAACATCTTCTGCCATAAAGCTATCCATTCCGCTTCCGCTCACTTCATCTCCAACCAAAACACAGCTTGGCGGTATGAAGGTTGCAACCGCCAATGGTGTTGTTACACTCAGGGCGAACAACAACAAGATGAAGATTCTTGGTGCCGAAGGTGCAGTAAGGACTGCAACACTGGTCCCTGAAACCTATACCTTCTCAGGGAAAGGATGGGGCCACGCTGTCGGCATGAGCCAGGAGGGAGCCATTGGAATGGGGAAGGCAGGCATCAGCTTCGATCAGATCCTTACCCACTATTTCCAGGGTACCCACGTTGAGAAAAGTTGATTATAGAGCTTAGACCGATGATCTGCCATGATCTTTCCTATAGTTAAAATTCCATATTCTATTGTAAAATTTTCTATCATCATGTATGATTTCTTTTGTGATGGAAAAACCTATGCTGTAAAATGCTTTTTATTGGATAAATAGAATCTTGCATCAAAGAGCAATAGGAAAGATATGTGCAAAAAACTAGAGTTCCAAGCTTTCCATACATAATTTTAATAGGATGAAATGTCATTATCGGATAAATTGAATTGTGCATCAAAGAACGGTATGAAAGATAACTGCAAAAAACGAAGCACCAAATTATTTTTACAGTATACATAGATAAAAATGTTTTATTTAGGAGAAAAAATGAAATCCAGCGATTTCTTTTATGAATTGCCGCAGGAACTGATCGCACAGGTGCCACTGGCACAGAGAAGCAGCTCCAGGCTGCTTGTGCTTGACAGAGTAAGCGGTGAAATGGAACATAGGACATTCAGTGATCTGAAGAGTTATTTGAAAGAGGGCGACTGTCTGGTTTTGAACAATACAAGAGTTATTCCGGCAAGGCTGCTCGGAGTAAAGGCTGATACTGGCGGGAAAATGGAGTTTGTCCTTCTGAAAAACATCAGCAGGGATGTATGGGAGGTCCTCCTGAAACCTGGAAAAAGGGCGAAGCCTGGAGCAAAGTTCATTTTCGGCGACGGCGCGCTTCAGGCGGAAATTATGGAGGTTGTGGAAGGCGGAAACAGGCTGGTGAGGTTTGAATACGAGGGGGTTTTCAATGAAGTGTTGGACAGAATCGGGTTGATGCCGCTCCCCCCCTACATTACCACCAAACTTCAGGATAAGGAACGATATCAGACGGTATACTCGAAACTCAGGGGATCTGCAGCGGCACCAACTGCCGGGCTGCATTTTAC
Source organism: Bacillota bacterium (assembly GCA_023399355.1). Classification (GTDB taxonomy): domain Bacteria; phylum Bacillota; class Clostridia; order Acetivibrionales; family DTU013; genus UBA1305. The sequence goes on from JAEWQC010000227.1 coordinate 16,133, forward strand.
ACCGGAACTGCTGGGGGAAATAGCACAAAAGGGGATAAAAACCGCCTATCTGACACTGCATGTCGGTTTGGGGACATTCCGGCCCGTCAAGGTGGAAGATGTAGAAGCTCATGTAATGCATTCGGAGTATTATTCTCTGGATGCTGCTGCAGCAGAAATAATCAACAGGACCAGAGAAAACGGTGGAAGGATTGTGGCAGTCGGGACGACAAGCTGCAGAGTACTCGAGACACTTGCCGCGGAGGATGGAACCGTCAAACCTGCAGAGGGGTGGACGGACATTTTTATTTATCCCGGCTACAGATTAAAGATCGTAGATGCTCTGGTCACGAACTTTCATCTGCCTGAATCCACACTTATCATGCTGGTCAGCGCATTCGCAGGAAGGGAAAACATCCTGAATGCCTATGATACGGCAGTAAAAATGAAATATCGGTTTTTCAGTTTCGGCGATGCCATGCTGATCAAATAATACGGCATTATTTTAAATTTGCCGCAGGTAAGGAGTATCACGGTTTAAACAATCCTTCCCGCAGGCTTTGAAAGGAAAATATGACTGCATTAAGGTATGAATTCATAAAGAAATGTAAACAGACAGGCGCGAGACTGGGAAAAGTGCATACTCCGCACGGGTCCTTCGACACGCCGGCATTTATGCCCGTCGGCACGCAGGCAACCGTCAAAGGGATGTCACCTGCTGAATTAAAGGAAATAGACGCACAGATCATTCTAAGCAATACCTACCATTTATATATGAGGCCGGGCAACGATTTAATAAGCGAAGCAGGCGGACTGCACCGGTTCATGAACTGGGACAGGCCGATACTCACTGACAGCGGGGGGTTTCAGGTGTTCAGCCTGAGTGATCTCCGAAATATTAAAGAAGAAGGCGTTACTTTCAAATCGCATATTGACGGCTCCAGGCATATGTTTACGCCGGAACTGGCGATCAAGGTGCAGAATGATCTTGGTTCTGACATCATCATGTCATTTGATGAATGCACCCCATACCCGGCTGATTACGATTACGCGAAAAAATCACTTGAAAGAACGACGCGCTGGGCTGCCAGGTGTAAGGAAGCGCACAGGAATACGGACAGGCAGGCGCTGTTCGGTATCGTACAGGGGGGAGTCTATGGAGAATTGAGGGAACAGAGTGCAAAAGAACTTGTAAAACTGGATTTCCCGGGTTATTCCATCGGAGGCCTCAGTGTCGGAGAGCCGGCGGAGGACATGTATAAAATGTTGGAATGCACGGTTCCTCTGCTACCGGAAGACAAGCCAAGATATCTGATGGGCGTGGGAAGTCCTGATTACCTGATAGAAGGCGCCATCCGCGGGATCGACATGTTCGATTGCGTATTGCCGACACGCAATGGCAGAAATGGGACGGTTATGACCACCAGGGGGAGAATCATTGTTCGTGATGCGAAATATGCCAGGGATTTCAGCCCGATGGATCCGGAATGTGACTGTTATGCCTGCAGAAACTTCACAAGAGCGTATATAAGACACCTGATCAAAGCACAGGAGGTATTGGGTATCAGGCTGACAACCTGGCACAACTTAAAATTCCTTTTGGACTTGATGAAAAAGGTGAGACAAGCTATAATGGAAGATAGGCTCGGCGATTTCAGAAATGAATTCTTCAGCACATATGGGTACAAACAGTAGAAGGATTATTAGGACTATTCAGTAGTCTATAATAAAATAAATTATTTTATCGGAGGAAGACAATGCCAAATTCCAGCCTTTTATTAACAGTCGGCTACCTTGTTTTTTTCATAGGAATCATGTATTTACTGATATTCCTGCCCCAGAAGAAAAGGGATAAAAAAGCAAAGGCAATGCTCGATGCGCTTCAGGTAGGCCAAAATGTAGTCACTATCGGTGGAATTTCAGGTAAAGTTATCAATATCAAAGATGACGAAGTTACTATTGAAACCGGTGTTGAAAGAGCGAAGATCAATGTCAAGAAGTGGGCGGTAAAAGAAGTAGTCAAACCGGTTGAATCCTGAAAACAATAAGGGGGGCCGTTCAGCCCCCTTGAATTAAATCTCCTGAACATTGGACCCTTCTGAATTATATCCGGTTCTATTCCTGCCTGTACTGTAATAATATATTGTATAAACTAGTACAGGAGGTATTGACATGCCAAAAACATCGAATCAAATGTCGAAACCGGCCGTGAATGAGAACATGAGCCTTGTAGCAGTATTAAAGGGTATTCTGGCAGCATACATCATAACAATACCGGCGTTTATGCTGTTTGCGTTAATATTAGCCAATATTGATTTCCCACAAAAGCTGATTACACCGGCAGTCGTCATTACTACCATTATCAGCGTCCTAACTGCAGGATCCATTTCCACACACGGGTTGAAAAACAAGGGGTGGCTTAATGGCAGTATTGTGGGTTTTATATACATGCTGATACTGTATCTGCTCAGCAGCTTGTTATATAGAAATTTCAAAATAGACAATTACGTTATTACAATGACCGTGATAGGGATTCTGACAGGGGCCATCGGTGGGATTATCGGCATAAACGTCAAGAAAAACACAAAATATAAACATGCCGGTATCTGAAAAGCAGATGCAAAATACCTTTTCAACATTATGGCAGTGTGTTATAATTATCAACGCAAACGATAGATTTATCAGTTTTATTAGAAGCCTTTGGGAGGGATACATATGAAGCATATAAAGACCATCAACAATGCAGTCCTTAAAAAAGATCTTAAAAATTCCGGCTGCGGAGAATGTCAGACATCTTGCCAGTCAGCCTGCAAAACCAGCTGCACAGTGGCAAACCAGAAATGTGAAAAGAGATAAATTGAATCAGAGAAGTAAACCATGACAGCGGGGGGCTCCGTGCCACTCGCTGTTTTGTATGTGTACATTCCGGCAACGATATATTAGGAGAAGATATGATACATAAATTCAGGATGCATGACACGAATATTGTTTTAGATGTAAACAGCGGTGCAGTACATGTACTGGATGATCTTGCCTGCAAGCTGCTGGACGGCTTCGATGAGAACGGCGAACTACTGGAGGGTCTGTCTGCCGAAAGTGTCCTTCAAGAAAAAAACAGCGGAGTTAAAGAGTCCCTGATCGGGAAGCTTTTAAACGAATTCAGCCATGAAGAAATCCTTGAGGCACTTTCAGAGATCAGAGAATTAAAAGAAAACGATCAGTTGTTTTCGAAGGACTTGTTTGAAGAACATCTTTTAGCCAATACAGCCGCTGATAAAAGGCAACCGGTCGTCAAGGCACTTTGCCTTCACATCGCGCATGACTGCAATCTTCGCTGCAGATATTGTTTTGCTGCAACAGGAGATTTCGGGACAAGCAGGACGCTAATGCCTTTTGAAACTGGGAAAAAGGCAATTGATTTTCTAATTGAAGAATCAGGGTCCAGGCGTAATCTTGAGGTGGATTTCTTCGGAGGCGAACCGCTGATGAACTTCGAAGTGGTGAAGCAAATTGTGGAGTATGCTTTGGGACGAACTGAACAGACCGGCAAAAATTTCAGGTTCACGCTGACGACGAATGCTGTCCTGCTCAAAGAAGAACATCGGCAATTCATCAACAAATATATTGGAAACATCGTACTAAGTATTGACGGCAGGCCGGAAGTCAACGACAACATGCGCCTGCGTGCAGACGGACGAGGCACCTACAGGGACATCCTGCCAAAAATAAAAGAGATGGCGGATTCGCGAAACCAGGACGGATATTACGTTAGGGGTACGTTTACCCGTGAAAATCCGGATTTTTCAAAGGATGTTCTGCATCTGGCGGACCTGGGCTTTAAACAGATTTCAGTTGAGCCGGTCGTGGCAGCGAAGGATACCGGTTTCGACATCAGGCAGGAGGATCTGCCGCAGCTTTTCAATGAGTATGAAAGCCTGGCTCTGGAATATGTTAAAAGGCACAAAGAATCAAATGGCTTCAACTTTTTTCATTTCATGCTGGATCTGGACCACGGACCCTGTGTTCTCAAACGTCTCAAAGGCTGCGGTTCAGGACATGAATACCTGGCTGTCACTCCTGAAGGGGACTTGTATCCATGCCACCAATTCGTTGGTATGGAAAAGTTCAAAATGGGAAATGTTAATAATGGCACAACGATAGATATGAAAATCCGGGAGCAATTTGTCAAACAGACAATTTATTCGAAGCCCGACTGCAGGGAATGCTGGGCCAGGTTTTTCTGCAGCGGAGGCTGCGCGGCAAATGCGTGGCAATTCAACAATTGTCTGGACAAGCCTTATTCAATAGGATGCGAACTAGAGAGAAAACGGGTGGAATGTGCACTGTGGGCGAAGGTAATGGAGTGAGGGCGGTCGATATGATAACAGTACAGGATATTAAAAAAAGTGAGGAAGTCAGGAATTTTCTATCAATTGCAGAGAGGCAAATGCAGGTATTGGGCTATACGGAACATTCATTCAGACATGTTTCGCTTGTATCTGAAAACGCCGGAACGATATTGGAACAGCTTGGCCATTCCGACCGAGAAGTGGAATTGACAAAAATTGCGGGTTACCTGCACGATATCGGCAACGCTGTGAACAGGACCGACCATGCGCACTCGGGAGCGATCATGGCATATGGCTTACTGACAAAGATGGGGATGGAATTCTACGAAGCATCTGAAGTGATGCATGCGATAGGCAATCATGATGAAAAGACCGGCACTGCGGTCAGCATCATATCAGCCGCCTTGATACTGGCGGACAAGTCGGATGTGCACAGGAGCAGAGTCAGAAATACCGACTTTGCGACATTTGATATACATGACAGGGTGAATTATGCGGTTGAGAAGTCGGTGATCTCGGTAAATAATGAAGAAAAGACAGCTGAATTGATGTTGGAGATCGATACCGTCATATGCCCTGTAATGGACTACTTTGAAATATTTCTTGCAAGAATGACCATGTGCAGGAAAGCAGCAGAGTTTTTAGGCCTGCACTTTCAACTGCTGATCAATGGAAACCGATTGTTATGAGCGGGTTATGGTGTCTGCTTTACAAGGGGGAATTAGTATTGACTCGCTTGTACGATAGATATATAATATGTCATGCAATCTAGTAAAAAATAAGGGGGAAATCTACAGATGAAAGGAAACAACGGGGTTAAGTTTTTCCTGGTTATTGCCGTAATCGCGGTGCTGACTTATATTACATTTGCCAGCAGCTTTTTCGGAATTCCGGTTTCTGCTGGTATTAGCAACATCAGGACTGGTATAGATATAAGTGGAGGAATAGATGCTAAGCTATATGCAGTGACAAAGGACAATAGCAAACCTACACAGGATCAACTTGATTCAGCAAAATTAGTTATTAATAAAAGATTGGATAAACTCGGCATTTTGGACAGGCAGGTAACTACTGATGTCAACGGCGGCTTTGTTTTTGTGGAAATGCCCTGGAAAACCGGTGAAAAAAATTATGATCCGGACAAGGCAATAGCTGAAATAGGCGCCACGACAATGTTGACGTTCCAGGAAGTTGCGCCTGAAAAAATCGACAGCAACGGTTATTATATCGAGGATCAAACGAATACACCTTCTGGAATTGTTGTACTTGAAGGCTCTGAAGTAGTAACTGCAACTCCTCAGAAAAACTCAGATGGTTCCGGTATGCAGGTTTCATTGAAGTTAACCCCGAAGGGTGTAAAGGATTTTGCAGAAGCTACAGGAAAACTGTTACACAAACCGATAGCCATCTATATGGATAATCAATTCATATCAGCACCGAGAGTTGACGCTCAGATCACCAATGGTGACTGTAGGATAATACTTGGTTCCTCCAATGATAATACAGCTATTAAGGAAGCAAAGGACCTGGCGGATACGATAAGATCAGGTTCGCTGCCTTTCAAACTGGATCCCAAAGAAGTTAACGCAATCAGCCCTCTTCTTGGAAAAGGCGCTGTAGATGTTACAGTAAATGCAGCCATTGTTGCATTCATACTTGTTTGTGTTTTCATGATAGGATACTACAGGTTGCCGGGAATACTCGCCTGTATTGCATTGGTTGGTCATACGGCACTTCAGCTGTTATTCATATCCGTGCTGACTACCCTTACCTTGCCTGGTCTGGCCGGTGTTATTTTAACGGTTGGTATGGGTGTCGACGCCAATATAATCATCTTTGAGAGAATAAAAGAAGAACTGCGCAGTGGCAAGACTCTTCGCGCTGCCATAGATGTAGGTTTCAAAAGGGCATTCCATGCAATATTCGATGCCAATATGACTACTTTGATTGCCGCTGTGGTTCTATACATTTTTGGTACCGGCCCAATGATTTCATTTGCTTATACACTGGGTCTCGGCGTAATGCTAAGCTTCCTGACTGCAGTAACGGTTTCCAGAATATTGATCAAGTCAATTGCAGATTTGGATATCGCCAAGCATCACTGGCTGTATGGAGTATCGTATAAGGGGGCGACGAAATGATAGATTTGATTGGAAAAAGGAATTACTTTTTTGCATTATCTTTGCTGATCCTGATTATAGGAGCAATAGGATATATCGTAAATGGTCCGCAGCTCGACATACAATTTGAAGGTGGAACCAGAATACAGATTCAAATGCCAAATGATGATTACGATACGGATAAAGCAGTTAAAATAGTAAAAGACACGATTGGAAAAACGGCTACCGTTTTGAAATCAAATACGTATAACGCTGAAGATACCAGCAAGAAGATCTATTTAATGATGCTGGATATTGCAAGCCAGGATACACTTGATCAGACACAGAGAAGTCAAGTTTTGACAGCTATAAAGAAAGAATTCAATATCGGAGACAACGCGAACGTAAATGTTAACAGTATCGCTCCCTTCATTGGAGACGAAATAAGGAAAAATGCACTGCTTGCAGTATTCTGGGCGTCTTTGATCATCATTGTTTACGTGTGGATCAGATTCAAGGTCATGTCCGGATTGTCTGCAGGTGTAATGGCAATAGTAGCCTTACTGCATGACATACTGATCATGTGCTCCATTTATTTTGTCTTCAAGATCCCTATTAACGATTCTTTTGTCGCTGCCATATTAACGGTCATCGGTTATTCCATGAATGATACGGTTATCATCTATGACCGAATACGAGAAAACAGTAATCTGCTGAGAAAGGTGCCGATAGCCGAACTTGTCAACAAGAGTGTTGTTCAGACACTGAACAGATCCATTAATACGGTTGTAACGGTTTTGATCTGTATCGTAACATTGTTCATATTTGCTTCTTACAACCACATTCAGTCTGTTAAGGATTTTACGCTTCCCCTGATAGTTGGTATTGCCAGCGGATGTTATTCTTCAATATTTATAGCAAGCTCACTGTATGTTGTCTGGAAAGAAAGATCAGCCAAGAAGAAGATTTCAAGCAAACCCGCAAAAGCTTGAACCAATGCTTTGAACCCTGTTGCAATGTAATGAAGGAATCGGTACAAATGTGCCGGTTCCTTTTTTAATTGGTATGTAAAAGTACAAATCTCTCGGAACAAATAGAAAATGGTAGATTAATATGGCATTTTGTGCTAACATAAAAATGGCGTGTACCATTTATTGGGTTCGTGAAGTGCGGGGAGAAAGCACATGCTGAATGATGAAAAAATACAAAGCCTGAGTGATGTAAAGAATGTAAAAATTACTCCCTGGATGTTTGGAATGGGAAAGAAAATAGTTATTGAAGCAAAAGACGGTTCAAAAATAAAGTTGAAAGCAAATAAATTTACAATAGGCATTAAAGGCCAGAAGAGAAACCTTAAAGAGTTGGAAAAACACTTTTATTCAGGTGCTTTTGAGGGATAGCACCGCCTTCCGGAAGTATGACTTGGAGAATGGGATTCACTTTATTTGGCAAGGCATTATGTACAAACAAAAACGAATTGAAGGGAGATTCTATGGAGTATGGTATTATAGCAGTTTTAGCAGTTTTAGCGGTGATCATCTTAATTTATATGCTTAACATCAGTTCTTTACAAAACAGCCTTGCTCGTATGAATATCACCTTAAGGAAGATTTCAGACAAGGTCGGTGTTGCTGAAGATCCAATCGATAGTGAACTAAGAAATCTTATTTCACAAGGTAAAAAAATAGAAGCGGTAAAAAAATGCAGAGTAGCAACCGGACTGGGTCTAAAAGAAGCATATGACTATGTCGAGAATTTGAAATGAGGTAAAAACGATGAAATTGATGAAAGAAGTTCTGGATTGGATTGGACATATCCTGGTTTCGATTATTATAGCTTTGATAATAGTAATATTTGTTGCTCAGCCGACACATGTCGAAGGCAAATCCATGGAGCCCGGACTTACAGACAATGATGAAATTCTTGTCAATAAATTACCCCATACATTAAGAACAAGCATTAATTATAATGATATTGTAATCATTGACAGCCGTGTTGATAGGAAACGGGCGCTTCAAGACGATTTCATCGATACGCTGAAATATAACCTGATTTCATACAAGCTATTCAAAATTGAGGATGAACAAATATATTGGGTCAAAAGAGTCATAGGAAAATCCGGAGATGTACTAAAATACCAGGATAAAAAATTAATCCGCAATGATAGAATTGTAAATGAACCCTATATCAAAGAATGCATGGAGTATTTCCCAAGTGAGAACGTTATTGTACCTGATGGGTATGTTTTCGTTATGGGAGATAACAGGAACAATAGCGGCGATAGCAGGTTTATAGGCTGTGTGCCCCTTGATCATGTAATTGGAAAATTCGTTTTTAAATTTTAGGATAACGTTCACCTATGAGAAATAGAAAGAGTATTGTTTTAATTACGATAGTAGCATTAACATTCATCATTGGAATAAGCGCTTATTTTATGAACGGAAGAATCATGGAGCGCAATACGGATTGGTACAAAAGCAGCAGGCTGGTAAATTTGTCACTTTCCAAAAATATAAAAGTTCTCCAATCTTCAGATACGCATGGGGCACTTGGCGATGGTGAGTATTTTGTTGTGTTTCAATTTACAGAGAACCAATATAATGAGCTTTTAGCAAACTTGCTTCTAAACAAAAGATGGATTGACCTGCCTATGCAGAGAGAATTAAACAAGTTTATTTTTGGAGAAAGAAAGGGCTCTTATAAATATGAGGGTTATGCCGAAAAGAAGATCCCTGAAATTATAAGAAACGGTAAGTATTTTTTTCTGGATCAATTTGTTAAGAAAAACCCTCAATATAACGGTATCAGTATTTTCAACAGGCCTTCAAACAATTTTATTTTTGGGTTATTGGATCATGAAAATAGAAAACTGTATATTTTGAAATATGATTCTTAGCAACTCTTACCAATATATAAGTTTTTACCAGACTATATTGCAACGAAGCAAAAGATTTTCCCCACTTCTGTAATCGGATAAGAATGCAGGATTGTTCAATGTCAATAACTTCACTTCTTGCGATGAAGAGGCTGGGGGACGTGAGCGATCATTGAAGCCATAATTTGAAGGGAAAGCATTGAGAGGTTCATTAAAAACAATTGATTTTATGACAGTGCTGTGCTATCCTGATTGTAAAAGATTGACGGTATCTTAATCGAACCGTACGCAAAATAATAAATGGTGAAATACTGCTTTGAGCCTTTTATAGCCAGAGACAGGACAGAAATGTGTATGATGCCGGCAATTCACTGATTGGTGATACTGCGGTCTGTCCTTTATGGAGCAGGCCGCTTTTTATTGAATTTTAACATTTATGGAGGATGCTATGGACAAGAAATTTACAGTAAATGATTTTACAGAATCAAAAAAAAATCAAAAAAAAATTACAATGCTTACGGCCTATGATTATCCCACTGCGAAAATGATGGATGAAGCAGGGGTGGATTCAATACTTGTAGGCGATTCGCTAGGGATGGTCGTGCTTGGGTATGAGGATACTACGAAGGTGACAATGGAAGATATGCTGCATCACACGAAGGCTGTGACAAGAGGCGTCAAAAAAGCCATGGTCGTTGCTGACATGCCATTTCTTTCATATCATCTTGGCAAAGTTGAAAGTGTCCGTAATGCTGGACGGCTGATAAGTGAGGGAGGCTGTTCGGCAATAAAACTGGAGGGCGGCAAAGCAGTTACTGAGGATATAAAGGCAATCATCAGTGCCGGTATACCGGTTATGGGCCACTTGGGCTACACTCCGCAATCAATAAATCTTTTTGGCGGTCACAAGGCACAGGGTAAAACGATCGAAACTGCCAGAAGAATTGTTGAAGATGCAAGGCTTTTGCAGGAGGCTGGCGTTTTTTCTCTTGTTCTTGAGTGTATCCCATTCAGATTAGCAGGGCTAATCTGCAGAGAACTTGAGATTCCCGTAATTGGAATTGGTTCCGGAGTGGGATGCGATGGGCAAGTACTCGTGATACATGATGTTTTGGGACTTGGAAGCTTTTCTCCAAAGCATGCAAAGGTTTATGCGGATGTTGCAGGTTTATCTGCATCCGCAGTAAGAAATTATATCGAAGAAGTCAATACAGAAATATTTCCCACAGAAAAGAATTCCTTCCTGATTGAAGATGAAGTATATAAACAGATAGAGAAAGAACTGAAGGAGTAGAACATGAGAATAATTAACAATATAAGCGGGCTGAAAGCGATCATTCGGGCACAGAAAGCTGCCGGCAGGACAATAGGGCTTGTCCCGACAATGGGTTACCTGCATGAGGGTCATATGTCCCTTGCAAGAAAATCTGTTGCGGAAAATGATTTTACTGTGATGAGCATTTTCGTCAATCCAATCCAATTTGGAGTCAACGAAGATTTTGACAAGTATCCCAGGGATTTTGACGGGGATAGCGTCAAAGCTGAAAAATGTGGAGTCGATGTCCTTTTCATGCCACCGGTGGAAGAAATGTACCCCGCAGGTTCCGGTACATATATAGAAGTATCGGATGAGATAACAGGCAAGCTCTGTGGAAAGTCCCGTCCGGGACATTTCAGGGGAGTTGCGACAGTAGTGGCAAAACTTTTCAATCTTGCTGAACCCAATAAGGCTTATTTCGGACAGAAGGATGCACAGCAGGCAGTAATCATCACTAAAATGGCAAGAGAACTGGATATGAACCTTGAAGTTGTTATTTGTCCTATTGTCAGGGAAGCAGACGGCCTTGCCATGAGCTCAAGAAATGTTTACCTTAATGCAGAAGAAAGAAAGGCGGCACTGATCCTTTCAGCTTCACTTTTTCAGGCGGAAGGCAAAATAAGAGCAGGGGAAAGAAGCGCAGAAAGGATACTCGCCGCTATCCGGGAGAATATTACAGCGGAAAGCATTGCACAGCTGGAGTATGCATCTCTTGTTAATGCCCTGACGCTGGAGGATGTCAGACAAATCAAGGGAAAGGTGCTCATTGCGCTCGCTGTGAAATTCGGTAAAACAAGACTTATTGATAATATTGCACTGGAGGTGTAAAATGATTCTAACACTGATGAAATCTAAAATTCACAGAGCTGTTGTCACTGAAGCCAACCTTAATTATGTCGGCAGCATTACAATAGATGAAGACATACTGGATCAAGCAGATATTCTACGTAATGAAAAGGTGCAGATCGTCAACAACAATAACGGACAAAGATTTGAAACCTATGTAATACCGGGTGAACGCGGAAACGGCACTATTTGTTTGAATGGAGCGGCTGCCAGACTGGCGCACCCTGGCGACATCATCATTATCATCTCTTATGCGCAGATGGACAGGGAAGAGGCTAAGGCTTTCAGACCCACAATCGTTTTATTGAATGAAAATAATCAGGTGGATGCGAAAAAGAAAGAAGAAATACACGGCTTTGTTGAGTGACTTGCAGGAAAGGCTAATGCCGACAGTATTTTAAGAATCATGCAGAGGGGTTGTGACCATGGAAACGTTTTTTTATCCGGTAGTTGTAGTGGAAAACGCAGAAGAGCTTGAGACGGTTACTACTTATTGCGACGAATATAAGATAAGCTTTCAATTCCTTGACAATGACCTGAACAATTTCCCTGCTCAGATACTAATATATTGTGATAAGGAAGATTTCTCAATGTTTCTGGAGACAATATAACGAGGCAGAAGTTGTCACCCACTTCTATAAGTGGCAGGTACCGATTCGACTTTAAGGCGGTGAGCAAATACCCCCTGGAATGCATAGGCGAGCAGTAAGCTCTGCTTGCGACCAGCCTCGTTGAAACGCAGATAGTTGCAAAATTTCCTGAGGAAATTTTGCAACCTGGCAAGAAAATGTTTCTACAACCCTAAAAAATTCTTTAAACCGGTGCGTTATAAAACCGGCTGCTTACGCGCCGGTTTGAAGTTGACTTGAGGAATCAGGTACAGTATTACTTTTTGAATACAAAATCCATCACAAGACCGCCTATGATTGCTTCCGCTGCAAGAGTAAAACTGGTAATGACAATTGCTTTCGAAACCATATCGAAATACGAATTGTAAGGAAGAAGCGTATTATTCAGTAAAACCAATAATGTACCTATTGTAAATATCCCGAAGAATACATAACTGCCGTATTTGATCAGGGCCTTGGGCAATTTTCCCATATTTACGTATGCTGTAAGTATCTTCTCTATGTTTTTCAAAAGATTGGATTGCACTGACCTCACACCCCTTTCTAAATAATTCTGTTTCTTAACCCGATATGCATTACATGTTAACATAATCCTATGAAAACGGCAAGCTTTAATGTTTACCATGGGAAGAAGGCATTCAATATTGAAATACTACACAGTATCCTTAAAATATGATATAATTGAGAAATAATTGTAACCGGGAGAATGCATATGAGGAAAGTTTTTATAAGTGTGAACGATTGTACGTCCGGTATGCAGATTGCAGAAAATATCTTTAACGAGTACGGAGCGGTCATTATTGCAGAAAACACAATTCTTGACAATTATATCCTTGACAGAATCAAAACCCTTGGCCTGGTAAAAATAAAAGTATTCGATTATAACGATGATATGATTGTTGTCAGCGGTACTGAACTTTTCAGAGCACAGTACAACGAAAACCTCAATATAGTAAAAAATATTCTTCACGATATTTCAATGGGAAAAGGAATTAATACTGAAAAAGTAAATCAGGCGACAGATTCTATTATAACAAGGATAAATGAGAATAGGGATATTGTATCCAGTATCAATCAGATGCGTGAAGCAGATGAGTATACTTACACCCATAGTGTAAACGTATCCCTGCTTTCAATGTTGATCGGGAAATGGCTGAAATATGATTATTACCAGATTAAGTCACTGGTAAGCGCAGGCTTGCTGCATGATATCGGCAAAGCCAAGATTTCACCGGACATATTGGATAAACCAGGACCCTTGGATAAAGAAGAATTTGAAGAAATAAAGAAGCACCCTGTTTATGGGTACAAACTGGCAGAAGCGCTGCCAGGCTTAAGTGAGGATACACTGAAGGGCATTTTGATGCATCACGAACGGGAAGATGGCAGTGGATATCCATTTGGTCTCAAGGGCGACCAGATTCACGATTTCGCAAAGATTTTGGCTGTTGCCGATATCTATGATGCAATGACCTCAAACAGGTCATATTGTGCTATGGAATGCCCGTTTGATGTTCTTGAACGTCTTGAAAAGAGCAGTTTTGGAACACTGGATCATAGAGTAGTCAGTGTTTTTCTTAAAAATATAGCTTCCTATTACATGGGAGATTTCGTAAAGCTATCAACAGGCGATATCGGAGAAATTGTTTTTATAAATCCGTTCAATATATCCAAGCCGATTATTAAGGTGGAGGATGTTTATTTGGATCTTTCTTATGAAAAGGGAATAAAAGTATTGGAATTGATATAAAAATATTTCCTTCTAATTTGATAATTGAAATGATTAAACGACAGTTTAGCATAAAATAAACTGTCGTTTTCTATTTTATTTGTCGAATGCCATTCCAAAACGTAGAAATTACACGAAACATTTTTATAGGATGCTTGGCATTATTAAGTTATAATTGTCAAAGTAAGCGGTGCAGATGATATTATTTTGAGGGGGACAAATATATGATCAGTAAGTTTCTTGAAAAACAGGTAAAAGTAATACTCGACACTACTTCTCAAGGCGGAGAAAATTCTCTTGAACTGGAATACTATCTTCTGGAAAGCGATTTCGCCGGATGCATGGTCGAGCAGTTGAGGGAATCAACAACCAGCACAGAAAATGAGGAGAGAACCTCGCAGAAGATGTATGGTATTGAAATTGTTAAAAACCACCTGGGATTGCTGAATGAAAGAAAACAATTTGTGGATATTTTCGATACAAGGGAAAAAACCAGGAAACTTCTTGAGCTTCTCATAGAAAACACAGTGACACCATCCACTTTTCCATATATTCTTGACGATTTGCTTGGACAATAAAATCCACAAAAAATAAATTTTCCAGCAGGATAAAAAGATCTTTTTGTAGAATATAATAAAAGACATTTAATTCTCATCTCAGTTTTTACTTGGGATGAGTTTTTATTTCTAAAACTTTTTTTAATAGGCTGTTTGTAAATAAATCCGGGCTAACCGGCGAATTAATAGAACTTCGCCATGAACGGGATTCGAAGCACCGAGATTTTATTGCAAAATTATTATAAAAAAAGAAGGATTATAAATAATTGTGTCGAACATTAATTAAAGTGTTTGAAGGTAGTACTCAGTTTATTGATTGGAGAAGTTATAATATTTGTTTATCGACCAATAATATCAGTATAGTGTAATAACATGCCGGGTGCAAGGGCGGGCAGTTGACCACAGTCAACGACCAGCGCTGCAGGACGGCAAATTGAAGGATGATGGATGTATACCAGGTATTCAGATGAGCTTATTGAAGAAATTCGCATAAATAATGACATAGTGGATGTAGTTTCTGAATATGTGAGACTGGAGAAACGCGGAAAAAATTATTTCGGTCTCTGTCCATTCCATAGGGAAAAGACACCCTCCTTCAGTGTTGAATCAGGAAAACAGATTTTTTATTGCTTCGGTTGCGGAAAAGGCGGTAATGTATTTCAATTTGTATCATTGATTGAAAAGCTTGATTACATTGAGTCTGTGAGATTGCTTGCCGATAGGGCGAAGATTGTCCTGCCGGAAAATGATGATGCCGAACAGGTTGAAAAGGCCAAACTTAAGCAGTTGATTTTGAATATAAATCTGATAACTGCCAGATATTATAATGATGTTCTGAATTCAAAGCATGGAGAACCGGCGGCGGTTTACCTGAAGAAAAGAGAGATTTCCGAGAATACGGTAAGGAAATTCGGAATCGGGTATTCAACGGATGACTGGGACAACCTGTACCAGCACCTGAGGTCGGAAGGCCTTAATGATGATCAGCTGCTGCAAAGCGGGCTGGTATTAAAAAGCAGCAAGGGTACACTATATGATCGCTTTAAAGGCAGACTGATTTTCCCTATTTTTGATGTCAGGGGGAACGTGATTGGATTCGGAGGCAGGATATTGGATAACCTTCTGCCCAAGAACGACCATCAGCCGCCCAAGTATGTAAATTCGCCGGAGACACCGGTTTATAGTAAGGGGAAGCATTTATACGCGTTGAACTTTGCCAAGAACTCAGAAAGTAAAAAGCTGATTGTTGTCGAAGGGTATATGGATGTAATTTCACTCCATCAAAGCGGTGTCAATAACGCAGTAGCCTCTTTGGGAACAGCATTGACGGAAAGCCAGGGACGCATACTTAAAAAATATGCGGACGAAATTGTAATATCCTATGATGCGGATACCGCAGGGCAGGCCGCCACCCAACGCGGACTTGACCTGCTCAGTGAAATGGGCTGCAATGTAAAAGTATTAACAGTACCGGATGGGAAGGATCCTGATGAATATATCAGGAAAAATGGGCCGGATGGATTCAGGAAGCTTGTTGACAGCGCTTTGTCGCTGGTGGAATACAAGATAAAGGTTTTAAGGAGTGAACAGGATTTAACGCTAACGGAAGGCAAGATCGCATTTTTGAACAAGGCTGCAATCGTTTTGTCGAAGGTTGATAATATCATGGAACGGGAAATGTACATAAAAAAGTTATCCCGGGAATATGAAATATCGGAAGATGCAATACTTTCAGAAGTGATGAGAAAAACGAAGCCTGCCGCAAAGCAAAGCCTCAAGATTGCCAATGCAGTAGAAGCAGCAAGAAAAGTTACAATAGCCGGGGACGAACTTGACGAGAAGTTATTGCATAACGAACGGTTTATACTGTCGTTATTATGTGTTGACAACAGCACATATAACACGGTAAAAGAGCATTTTATTGCAGGACGCATGGGCGAGCAGTTGACGCAGTCAACGACCAGCCCAGGACTTTTTGCAAGCGACGAAAATGCAAGGATAGCAGAATTGATATTCAGCAGGCTGGAAAACAGAAGGGATTTTACGCCTGCAGAATTGTTGGATGCAGTCGCTCCGGAGGATACTGGAATATTTGCGAGGATTTTAAAAGAAGAGTGTTATTGCGATGATAATCGCAGGGCAATTTTGGGCAAAATTAGGGATATAAACGTATTAAAAACTGAAAAGAGACAAAAGCGGATACTGGAGCAGTTAAATGACAAAAGTAAATTGTCAGAAGGAGATGTTGACAAATTAAAACAGGAACTCAAGAATTTGTTGCTAAAGATGAAAAACATAAAAGAAATGTAAGATTAAACAGGAAGGAGGGGTAAATAATGAAAGCTGCAAACATCGATAACAGTTCAAATAGAAAGTCTATTTTGAAGGAACTGGTTGAAAAGGGCAAGACCAAGGGAATGCTGACGTATAAAGAAATAATGGATGCATTTGAAGAAGTTGAACTCGAACCGGAACAAATAGAAAAAATATATGAAACGGTTGAAAATATGGGCATCGATGTCGTAGGAGACATTGATGAAGAAATAAAGGATATGCAAAACACTGAGGAAGAGTTGGATTTGACACTTCCTGAGGGCATAAGCATTGATGATCCTGTCAGAATGTACCTGAAGGAAATAGGGAAAGTACCCCTGCTGTCTGCTGATGAGGAAATAGAACTTGCCAAAAAGATGGAAAAAGGTGACAATGAATCGAAAAGAAGGCTGGCAGAAGCGAATTTGAGACTTGTTGTCAGTATTGCCAAACGCTATGTGGGCAGAGGGATGCTTTTCCTCGACTTAATACAGGAAGGAAACCTTGGACTTATAAAAGCTGTAGAAAAGTTCGATTATCGAAAAGGCTATAAATTCAGCACATATGCTACCTGGTGGATCAGGCAGGCTATTACAAGAGCAATAGCTGACCAGGCAAGGACAATAAGGATTCCGGTGCATATGGTTGAAACGATAAACAAACTTATCAGGGTTTCCAGGCAACTTTTGCAGGAACTTGGCAGAGAGCCTCATCCTGAGGAAATTGCCAAGGAAATGAACATGACGGTGGATAAGGTAAGGGAGATCATGAAAATTTCCCAGGAACCCGTTTCACTTGAGACTCCTATCGGCGAAGAGGAAGACAGCCATCTTGGTGATTTCATACCGGATGACGATGCGCCGGCTCCGGCTGAAGCAGCTGCATTTACTCTGCTCAAGGAGCAACTGATTGATGTACTTGATACCCTTACTCCAAGGGAGGAGAAGGTGCTCAGGCTGAGATTCGGACTTGATGACGGCAGGGCAAGGACACTTGAAGAAGTAGGCAAGGAGTTCAACGTCACCAGAGAAAGAATAAGGCAGATAGAGGCCAAAGCACTGAGAAAGCTCAGACATCCAAGCAGAAGCAAAAAATTGAAGGATTATCTTGATTGAGCCTAGTACTTTTATTCTTATCTTAAGGGAAAAATTTTAGTGGGGTAGTTTTGTAACGTATTGGCATAAAAAGCAGTTATAACTACATTAACGAAATATAAGTGTTATTTAAAATACGATTCATAAACGGGATAATATCAGAAAGGCACATATAATGGGGTTTTGTAAAATTCCATATGTGTGCTTTTTATTCTGGTTTGTTTTAGATTGAAACAAATGCGTGTGCGTGGTGAAAATGTAGTTTAGGCCATGAGTGGCGAGCAACAATAAACAATCGAGAAATGGCACTGGATGTCCTTTCTGCAATCAAAATAGGATTGAAACATGGACAGCACAAAAAAGCCACTATACATATGACCTTGCTCGGATTTGATGGACACAAAGAAAACCTGTATGATAAAAAATACAGGGATACTTGATATGCGTTTATAAAAGGTGTAATATTTTTACATAATGTTTATTATTTCATGGTAATAAGTAGGCAAGTCATGAAAAAACACCGGATATATTTGAGATTAATGGAAATTAAGTATGGGCACAACCTTACATCAAAAATGATGCGCGCTCATGAAAAACTTCGTATTCTGGGCATACTGAGAAATATGAATCCATTTCCACACGGCTGGTTGAAAAATACTCTTCCCGATTATAATACATGTTGCTGAAAGCAGTTCTTTCCCAAGGCGCATACAGAATTGGCCGTCCCGGTAATCCGACCGGCCAATTCTGATTGGCTATCCTTGAATATTCACGATTGTAATTAGCGGAGGCGCTTCATGATAAAATATGATAACGGAAACCAACAGCATACGAGAGAGCTCTATCCTGAAAAACCTGGCACTGTCCGGACACAAAAAAGCTTGCCCCTGCAAAGTCCGCATCAGGCTGCTGTCCTGCAGAAAGTGGTTGCAGATCCTCACATCTTGTCGAAAACCGATATTGCACAACTTCATAAAGTAATTGGAAACCGTGCGGCCTGCCGGCTTGTACAGGATATAGTAAAAATAAACCCCGGCGCGTTGTCCGCAGCCTCCTTGCAGAGACGGAAAACAGAGGATATGAAGCAGATGGGATCTCTGTCCTTACAGCATAAAGTACAAGACCCTCGAAACTGTATGAATCCTGAAAGGGAACCATCCAGGCTGCTGCAGGCTAAAAATGAAAACAGTACGGGGCTGCCGGATCATTTGAAAGCGGAAAAGGAAGCTGATATGATGAGTCAAAAAGCTCTGTCCTTTAAATTGCCAGAAGGCATGGAAAC
Organism: Bacillota bacterium; assembly: GCA_023399355.1. Classification (GTDB taxonomy): domain Bacteria; phylum Bacillota; class Clostridia; order Acetivibrionales; family DTU013; genus UBA1305. The sequence goes on from JAEWQC010000227.1 coordinate 35,203, forward strand.
CGCCTCCCGTAAAAGGAGCGGTGGAGAACCGGCCGCCGGAGGCGAGAATCGTGTCACCCAGTTCGCAATGTACCTGCATAATGCAGACAGCAACATTTATAAGGACTCAGATAATGCTGTGACTGAATACGCTTATGTTTCAAAGGGACATAGAGCTTTTTTCATTGAATATGAAAATGTTGAGAAAGTTCGTAATAATAAAGCACTTAATGACTGGTATGGAAACTTACCACCGCGGGACTTCAGGCTGAAAATTGACAATCTCTGTTCTCTTGCTCTAAAAGGTGATTTAAATGCACAATCCGTCATTACAGATTTAGGTTCCATCAGCATGGTGGACCAAATCGGCAAGGTTGTTGTACGTCCGATTACTTTAACCGAATATGCCGATACGATGCTGATATCAAAGATCGTTGAAGATACCTTTTACCATGGCGCCCAGTATATCGAAATTAATCAAGGCTCTCGCCTGCCCCATGGAAGGGGACAGCTATATTACAATAGAGGCAGGAGCCTGGAGCAGATACTTGGAGTACTTGGCTTGCAGGGAGCAGACCTGGCCGGCGTCAAATGTATGCCTGTCCAAAAGGAATGGATGAAGGCTCTTCTCCAGGAAAGTCAAACAAGTACCTCGAACTTTTACCAGTACAAAATTGACGAAAAGTCCGATGTTCCCGACCTCCTCTATGTTTCCGAGGTCGTGGCGACGCGATCCCGAAACAGCCGCATTTCCTGTGCGGGAGCCAACTACGACGAGAATTTCACCGGCTTGGCCAACAAGCTTGGAATGGACATGTCTTTCAATGCTCTCATCCAGCCGCAATCAAGCGGATGGGTAAGTGGAACCGCCATATCGCCCGTGGATCGCGGGGATGGCCAGGCAAAAGCAATGAACAATTGGAACGCGTTGGGTGCAGCCGCCTGGGGAAACTACAGCCTGGGTTACGGTTTAAATCTGAATCAGAACTGGGAATGGCTGCATATACGCGGCGCACAGCTTGGCGGACAGACTTCGGGAGGGAACCTTGTACCCGGCTTGTTTGTCACAAATTCTCTAATGATTCCCTATGAAAATCTCATCCATGTATGGGCAAATGAAGACCCGCTGAAGTTTTGGGTCAAGTTTGATGCAAATAAAGTGGGCTCCACGGTTTTCGCAAACCGTATTTCCTTTTCAATTATAACCAGAGGCCATAAAATGCTCGGAGATTTGAGGCTGGAGCCCTTTGTCACTTTCGATCCTATCAGCGGCAGCGTTGTGGACAAGGTAGCCGGCCAGATCATTAAGGCTGGAATCGATCGTAAGCCTTATGTTGATTACTCGTTTATCTGATTGAAGGATGAAGCAGTCGCAATTGGGTGAACCAGGCATCGTGAATGTAAGCGTCAGGCTCACTCAAACAGACTTGTTCATTAAATAATGTCCGGGTTCTTCATGTGAAACAAGTTTTTAAAGAATTTGCAGAGGATGAAGGAAGCATGCAAATAAGCTCAGGGAACTGATTATTGACCAGAGACAAAAAATATAAGCAGGAAGATATCAAAAAATACTCAATTTCCCTCTTGACCTGTGTTACAAGCGCAAGTATAATATTATTTGTTCGTTCCTCAATAGCTCAGTCGGTAGAGCATGCGGCTGTTAACCGCAGGGTCGTAGGTTCGAGTCCTACTTGAGGAGCCATAAGGGCCTTTAGCTCAGTTGGTTAGAGCAACCGGCTCATAACCGGTTGGTCCGGGGTTCGAGTCCCTGAAGGCCCACCAAAAAAGTACCATTCCATGAATGGTACTTTTTAATGATTCTTTTTATCACTTAGATCATCTATTTGTGGGGACGTTTGCAGTTGTTCCGTTATGGTGAGCCTTGATGAATGCTTGTCGGTTTTTGTAGGGAAATTGCGGGTTATCGCGGGATTGATCAGTGATTCTACCGCCAATTCCGTATCTCTTGAAGATTTGTCTGAAAATATACGACCCATTTGTTTCTATACTCCATTCTGTTTATAATTTAGTGTATAATTAGGGCATATAAAAGTAAATTTAGTTATCTTTTTTGTGAACCCAAATTATTATGTACTTTGCAAATGACTTTTATAACCGGAGAGGGCCATGCAAAATAATTTGAAACTTAATGCCAGACTTGAAATGATAGCGGAAAGGATTCCTTCCTGCAATATATTGGCAGATATTGGTACTGATCATGCTTATATCCCGATTTATGCGATAAAGAATGGCTGCTGCCGTAAAGCATTAGCCGCTGATTTGCGGGAAGGGCCGCTTGGAATGGCGGGTGCCAATATTAAAAGGTTTGGATTGGAAAAACTTATAGAAACCAGATTTGGAAATGGACTGGAGCCCATTACATTGGAAGAGTGTGACGTGATTGTAATCGCAGGAATGGGCGGGTCACTTATCAGGGACATTCTCTCTTCTTCCGTCGCTAAGGCACAGAAGGCTCAATTATTGCTTTTGCAGCCTAATAATGCTGCTGACATACTTCGTAAATGGCTTTGCGAGAATGGGTTTGAAATTGGTCAGGAAACGCTTGTGATCGATGCAGGTAAGCTTTACTGCCTGATAAGTACTAAATGGACAGGCAAAGCGGCTGCTGAGGATGAATTTTCTTATTACATAGGAAATGTGCTGTTTGGCGGTAATGACCCTTTGCTACGAAAATATGTAGAGAAAAAAGTAAAAGAACTTGAGGTAATTATCTCAGGTAGGGCAAGATCAAGAACAGAAATACTAAGAACTGAGAAGCAAAGGACAGCAGCAGGCGGAGATCTTGAAAAGGCGGAAAGAATGTCCGTGGTAGCCGGAATGGATACTGAAAAGTGCATTGAAATAAAAAACAGGTTGATAAAGTTTCTAAAAACAACATAAGTGAAAGAAATTACATAGACAGATAAATCGGAGAATCAGGGAAAACGGAGGAATAAAAATGATTGCCTGCAGTGAAATTATACGATTTATGGAGCAAACAGCACCAGTTGAACTGGCTGAAGATTGGGATAATGTTGGACTCCTTGTAGGTACAAAAGATTGCTTTGTAAAAAGGATAATGGTATGTCTGGATATCACATCTTCTTCGGTCAGGGTAGCTGCTGCTGAAAAGGTGGATATGATCATTACTCACCATCCGGTCATATTCAAGGGCATTAAAAACTTGACGCAAGACAATGCAAAGGGCAGGCTTCTGTTTGAACTGATGCGGAACAATATAGGTGTTTATAGCGCTCATACAAACCTTGACTTCGCAGAATACGGAGTAAATGACCGTCTTGCGGGAGCTCTTGGCCTGACCAAACTTGAAATGCTTGGCAAAGGTCCCGGAAAAACCGGTTATCTTCCGGATAAAAAGTCTCATGCAGACTTTATCGCGATGGTTAAGTGTGCGCTAAACGTACCTTTTGTGAGAACAACGGGGAAGAATTGTTTAACTGTGCATAAGGTTGCCGTATTCAGCGGCAGCTTTGACGATGATTTGGAAGCATTCATGAAAAGCGGGGCAGATGCAATGGTGACAGGGGATCTTAAGTACCACACTGCACTGGATGCTTCAGAAGCCGGCTTATGTATTATAGATGCAGGTCACTTTAACACGGAAAAGATTATTCTGCCGATTCTGGCAGCATCCCTGGCGACAAAATTCCCTGCTATTGAAGTGTTCTGTTTCGAGCAGGAAGAAGACCCATTCAAAACCTATTGACTATTAGCGTGAGAAGCGTTAAGATATAACTCCAGTGAGTAAGCCAGATAATCGCAGATACAGTGCCGAAAGGCCGTACCTGAGGAAAGTCCGGGCTCCAGAGGGCAGGGTGCCGGGTAACTCCCGGTGGAGGCGACTTCAAGGAAAGTGCAACAGAGATATACCGCGTTCTAGAGACTAGAAACTAGAGACTAGAGATTAGAAACATGAGACTAGAGATTAGAAACATGAGACTAGTTGACAGTGACTGGAGAATGGATGCAAGGATTAAGAGAACATTGATGAAGATGTTTAATTATTCTGGTTTCTGGTTTCTGGTCTCCAGAACGTAAGGGTGGAAAGGTGAGGTAAGAGCTCACCAGCGGCATGGCAACTTGCCGGACTATGTAAACCCCACCTGGAGCAACACCGCAGAGGGACATATTGGTAGCCCGCCAGTCCCGGGCAGGTGGCT
>JAEWQC010000233.1 GCA_023399355.1 Bacillota bacterium
AAAATTAAAAGTCCACAGTGTTAAGCAAAGTATAAATAAAAATCCTTAAGAAAGGAATGTATTGATGTTAAATACATCATACAAGAATTTAATGTTATTTAACCTTATTTTCATAGAACTGAAAAAATATAAAAGGACTGTGCTGCCATGGATGATTGCTGCCGGGGGATTACTGACCTCGGGAACTGCAATCATGATAGCTTCTACCGGGAACCGCCGGGTGAGCTGGGAGACTTATACGGTGCAGGGGTTTAGCTTTATGAATCTTCTGGCATTGCTCCTGGTGGCAGTATTCACCGGCTTTGTTTTTACAGGGGAAAGCAGTCATAATATTGATAATATTATTTTTACTTATCCTGTATCAAGAATCCGGTTTTTCCTTGCAAAGCTTATCGTAATTTTACTATATACCATACTTCTATACCTTGCGGTTTTATTTTTTGAAATATTGCTTGGCTTTTTAGTAATTGGAAGTTTTCCCGGATGGAAGATCTTTTTAAAGATGTTTGAAATCTCTTTAATATTGTCAGCAGCCAACTATATTCTTGTACCTGTTACCACATTTATCACAATCCTCGTTAAAGGATCCGGTACGTATCTTTTTACCGGTATGGCCTATTTTATACTTTATATCAGTTTTACCAACACGGATATCAACAGGTATGTACCGGTATGCCAGCCGGATAAGCTATTATACGGCTTTTTCAGTCCGGAAATCATAAGTGGTTCGGAAATTTTTGCAATTATTACAGTCTGTTCAGTTACTTTTTTATCTGCATTTATCATAAGCGTGAACTCTTATACAAGGCAGGATGTCTGCAATTAATGATCATTGGGAGGATTTAACGATGGAATATGTTATAGAAACCAGAAACCTGACAAAGACATATAAGAATAAAAAGGCAGTGGACAACGTTAATATACATGTCAGGGAAGGCGATATTTATGGCTTCCTCGGTCAGAACGGAGCAGGGAAGACAACTACGATCAAAATGATTCTGGGGCTGATAAAGCCAACGCAGGGTGAAGTGTCCTTGCTGGGTCAGAAGATTGAGGCGGGAAAATATTCGCATTATGGCAGAATAGGCTCAGTAATTGAAACCGCAGGTTTTTACCCCAATCTGACCGCTGCTGAGAACCTGGATATCCACAGACGTCTGATGGGGGTTACAAATAGGAATTATATCGAAGAAGCCCTTGAATTAACGGGTCTGACAGAGGTCAGGAACAAAAAGGTAAGAGGTTTTTCTCTTGGAATGAGGCAAAGACTGGGCATATCGCGTGCATTGCTTCACAGACCGGAGCTTCTCATTGTGGACGAGCCCACAAACGGCCTGGATCCGGTGGGAATCAAGGAAGTCCGGAAGCTGGTGCTTGATCTTTCCGAAAAAAGAAATATCACTGTATTCGTATCATCACACATCCTAAGTGAAATACAGCAAATTGCCACCGTGATCGGAATCATTCACAATGGTGCACTCATCGAAGAAATAGATTATGAAACGCTGAAGAAAAAGAACCGCACTTATATTGAACTTCGAGTGAACGATGATAAAAAAGCTGCCTTCCTGCTCGAAAAATCTCTCGGAATAACTGACTACAGCGTAGTTGAGCAAGGTACCATCCGAATCTACGAGAGGCTGAATGACTCCGCCGCCATCAACAAACTCCTGTCTGAAAACGCCATGGAGATAGCCGGCATCACTGTCCTCAACGACTCCCTGGAAGACTACTTTCTCTCTCTCACCGGCACTACCCTGACCGTTTCGTGAAGTAAGCAAGCCCAGCAGGACGGTGAATATGCATCCATGTGTTGTGTATTTTCCGAATTGTAAGTGCACAGAAGCTTTTTATAGTGTCCTGACAGCCTCCACGGCTTTGAACGGGGCGTTTTCCGCCGCTTTTGTACGATCAAAGGCGGCTTTATATTATTTTAAAACCATCTTGACAAAAAAATTCCAAGGTGGTATTTTTAATGTATGTTAGCACTCGACATCATAGAGTGCTAACAAACAAATAATAAACATGTAACGTATATATACTATGGACAGGGTATTTTTGCAGAGGTGTATGAGATGACTATGGACGAAAGAAAAAGGATAATTCTTCATGCCATCATCGATGATTACATCGACACAGCCGAGCCGATCGGTTCCAGAACCATTGCCAGAAAACACGAACTGGGACTTAGTTCGGCTACGATCCGGAATGAAATGGCGGATCTGGAGGAGATGGGCTATCTGGCACAACCCCATACTTCATCGGGAAGGGTTCCGTCAGACAAGGGATACAGGCTCTATGTCGATCAATTAATGCTGGTGCATGATCTTGATTCTATCGAACTTGAAAAGATCAAGACTGCCATGGAAACACGCATAAATGAGCTTAGTCAGCTGGTCAGGCAGGCATCGGCTGTTTTATCGAAGTTCACGAAATATACTTCCCTGGCTATTACACCGCAGATGAAGACCAGTGCGATAAAGGCCATACAGGTTGTGCCTATTGAGATCGGAAAGGCTATGGTCATCGTAGTGACAAATGCCGGGATTGTCAGGAACAATCTGGTGAAGATATCCGAAAGCGTAAAACCTGAAATGCTGATCATGGCATCCAATGTCATGAACAAAAAGCTGGCAGGTTTGACAATTGAACAGGTCAATGTGAGGATCATAAAGGAGCTTGAACTGGAAATCGGACTTTCAGGAGATGTCCTACTGCCTATATTGGAGGGGGCATCCGATTGTATCAACCAAATTGACAATCCTGAGGTTTATATAGAAGGGACGACGAATATTTTTAATCACCCGGAATTCCGGGATCTGGTCAAGGCAAGGGATTTCATCAACATGCTTGACGAAAAATCCAGCCTGTGCAAGATCCTGTTTGATACAGCGGAATTGGGGGGGATTACGATAAGAATCGGCTCGGAAAACGATCTTTCGGGTGTTAAGGAATGCAGTATCGTGACCACTAATTACAATATTGCGGATACTTTCATCGGCTCCATCGGAATCATCGGTCCAACGAGGATGGAATATCCCAGGGTGATCTCTTCCATGAAATATATCAAAAGACTGGTGAATAAAGAGGTCAACAGGCTTCTTGGCTCTGAATATGAAAATGATGAATGAGGGGATAGTATTGGGCAAATGGTTGTGTAATAAATTCAGGCAAAGGATGAGAGGGTAAAATGAGTAAAGACAAGCATCAGATGCAAGCGGAAGCTTGTGAGTCGGAAGAACGAAATGAATTTGAGACCGTCGCAGGCAGTGAAAATGATGAGTTAAGCAAGGAACTTGAAAGTTTAAGGAGCGAACTCGAACAGAAAAACAAACAGTGTGCCGAATATCTTGAAAAGCTGCAGAGAACGGCTGCCGATTATGACAATTTCAAGAAACGTTCAGCAAAAGAGAAGGAAGCATTGTACATTGATGCAGTCGGCGATGTCGTCGGAAACCTTGTACCTGTATTGGACAATATGGAAAGAGCACTTGCGGCGATGAATGCAGACAGTACCGTTCAGACTTTGAAAGATGGTGTGGACATGGTTTTCAAGCAGTTCAGGGAAGCTATTAAAAACATAGGAGTAGAGGAAATTAAGTCGGTCAATGAGCAGTTTGATCCAATGTTACATAATGCCGTAATGCATGTGGAGGATGAAACAGCTGGAACCAATACTGTCGTTGAAGAATTTCAAAAGGGTTATGTCTACAAGGAAAAAGTAATAAGGTATAGTATGGTAAAAGTTGCAAATTAAAAAAGCAAAAAAATAATTAAATTATATAAAGAAAAAACTGGAGGTAGAAAATTATGGCTAAAGTAATAGGAATAGATTTGGGTACTACGAATTCATGTGTAGCTGTTATGGAAGGCGGAGAACCGGTAGTTATAGCTAATCCGGAGGGTAACAGGACCACTCCGTCCGTAGTGGCGTTTTCAAAGACAGGTGAGAGGCTGGTTGGTCAGGTTGCCAAGAGACAGGCGATTACGAATCCTGAGAGGACAGTTATATCCATCAAAAGGGATATGGGTACCGACAGGAAAGTAAAAATAGATGACAAGAGCTATACTCCTACTGAGATTTCATCCATGGTGCTGCAGAAGATGAAGGCGGATGCCGAGGCTTACCTTGGTGAAACCATCACTCAGGCGGTTATTACTGTTCCGGCCTATTTCAGCGATTCGCAGAGGCAGGCCACCAAGGATGCAGGCAAGATTGCAGGACTTGAAGTTCTCAGAATCATCAATGAACCCACTGCAGCGGCTCTTGCATATGGCCTGGACAAAGAGCACGACCAGAAGATCATGGTCTATGACCTTGGCGGAGGAACCTTCGACGTATCCATTCTTGAAATCGGAGACGGCGTTTTTGAAGTGCTTGCCACAAACGGCAACAATAGACTCGGCGGAGACGATTTTGACCAAAGGGTCATGGATTATCTGGCAGAAGCTTTTAAAAAGGAAAATGGAATTGATCTGAGAAATGACAAAATGGCCATGCAGCGTTTGAAGGAAGCTGCCGAGAAAGCGAAAGTAGAGCTTTCCGGCGTTACTACCTCCAATGTGAATCTGCCGTTCATCACAGCAGATGCATCAGGTCCGAAACATCTTGACGTTACGCTCACCAGAGCTAAATTTGATGAATTGACAGCCGACCTCGTTGAGAAGACGATGGGGCCCACAAGACAGGCTATGCAGGATGCAAACCTTACCCCCGACAAGGTTGACAAGATACTTCTGGTTGGCGGTTCCACAAGGATACCGGCCGTACAGGATGCTGTCAAGAAATACCTTGGAAAGGATCCTTTCAAGGGCATCAACCCTGACGAGTGTGTTGCTGTCGGAGCAGCTATTCAGGCAGGCGTATTGACAGGTGAAGTAACAGGTCTGCTGCTGCTTGATGTCACACCGCTTTCTCTGGGTATTGAAACTCTTGGCGGGGTGTTTACAAGACTTATTGACAGAAATACGACCATACCGACCAAGAAGAGTCAGGTTTTCTCAACTGCAGCGGACGGACAGACCAGTGTTGAAGTGCATGTACTGCAGGGAGAGAGGGATATGGCCCAGTATAACAAGTCACTCGGCAGATTCCAGCTTACAGGAATTCCGCCGGCACCGAGAGGCGTACCTCAGATCGAGGTATCCTTTGATATAGATGCGAACGGTATCGCACATGTTTCTGCCAAGGATCTTGGCACGGGAAACGAGCAGAAGATCACCATCACCGCTTCAACCAATCTGTCCGATGCGGATATTGACAAAGCTGTCAAGGAAGCTGAGAAATTTGCATCCGAAGACAAGAAGCGCAAGGAAGAGGTTGAGGTCAGGAACAACGCAGACTCGATGGTATACCAGTCCGAAAAGACACTGAAGGATCTTGGGGATAAGCTCGGAAGCGAAGACAAGTCAAAGATCGAAGGCGAAATCAACAACGTGAAGGAAGCCCTTAAGGGTACGGATACGGAAAAGTTGAAAACGGCTACTGAAGCGCTTACCCAGGCATTTTACGATATATCGGCAAAGATTTACCAGCAGAATCCGGGTGCACAGGGCGGACCAAATCCGGGAGCCGGTTTTGAAGGCGGACCCGATTTCAACGCAGGAGCGAATCAGGGAGGTCCCGGCGCAGGTCAGGACAATGTCTACGATGCCGATTACAAGGTAGTTGACGACGATAAGAAATAACAGAAGGTCTACAGGCCGATTTGCTTTGCGGATGACCTGGTATAAAATCCGGGGGTATTAAGCCCCTGGGATTTTAGCCGGATTTGCAACACAAATGGCCAATAAAAATAAGCCGAGGCTGAAAACAGCTTTGGCTTATTTTGGAGAGTAACGGAATTATAAGTTCTGATATATGCGATGTTTTTCGTTACTTTTTACTCAACATAAGTTGCAGAAATAGATCAATGTGATACAATGATGGAATGTTAGTGGACACTTTTATTTTATACCAGGAATGGAGATGTTGAGGCTTGCCGCAGTCCAAGAGAGATTTTTATGAAGTGCTGGAGGTTGGGAAAAACGCTTCCGAAGAGGAGATTAAGAAAGCATATAGAAAAAAGGCAAAGCAGTATCACCCGGATGTTAATTCAGGGGATAAGACGGCTGAGTCAAAATTCAAGGAAGTGAACGAGGCTTACGAGATATTGAGCGATCCCCAGAAGAAAGCCAGATATGACCAGTACGGGCATGCGGGAGTTGATCCGAACGGTTTTGGAAACGCCGGCGCCGGTTTTGGTGATTTTGATTTTGGCGGAATAGGGGATATATTTGAGTCCTTCTTCGGGGGTTCAGGCTTTGGACGTTCTGCCAAAAGCCGTTCAGGACCACAGAAGGGTACCGATTTGAAATATTCTACTGAAATATCCTTTGAAGAGGCTGCTTTTGGCCTTGAAAGAGAAATTTCGATCAACAGGCATGAAAACTGTACTACCTGCGGCGGTTCAGGGGCAAAGGCCGGCAGCAGTCCGGTCACCTGTACCCAGTGTAACGGGACCGGCCAGGTTCAATACAAGCAAAGTACGCCATTCGGACAGTTTGTCAATGTAAAGCCTTGTGATGCATGCCGCGGTGAAGGAAAGATCATTTCCAATCCATGTCCGTCCTGCAGCGGAAAGGGCAAAGTACGCAAGTCGGTTAAAATAAAACTGGATATACCGGCAGGAATAGATGACGGCCAGACCATGTCCCTCAGGGGAGAGGGCGATCCCGGTACAAAAGGGGGACCCGCAGGGGATCTTTATGTCACCATAAAGGTAAGATCTCATACGTTATTTAAAAGACAAGGCAATGATGTTGTGTGTGAAATGCCGATTACCTTTGTGCAGGCAGTATTGGGTGCTGAACTGGAGGTGCCGACACTGGATGGCAAGGTGAAATACACCATTCCTGAAGGTACCCAGACCGGATCCATATTCAGGCTGAAAAACAAGGGGATCCCTTATTTGAGGGGTAACGGCAGGGGCGACCAGTACGTGAAAGTCGATATAGAAGTCCCCAAGAAGCTGAACGAGAAACAGAAAGCAGCTCTTCGCGGATTTGCCGATATCAGCGGCGACGAAGTCCATGAACAGCGCAAGAGCTTTTTTAATAAGATGAAGGATGCACTCGGAATGTAGAATCGCGTAAAGTAACGTATGAATAAAACGCGTTCTTGTTGTTATCGGAGAGTAAACCGAACCGTGAATGCAGTACGGAGGATAAAGGATGAAATGGACGGAAGTAAGTATAAGAACAACCGAGGAGGCCAGTGACGCCGTATCTGAAATGCTCACCTCCATCGGAGCGGGCGGTGTGGTGATCGAGGATCCCAATGAGATCAGAAGGCAGATCGAGAGTCCGGATTCCTTGGATTATGCAGACCAGGAATTTATGGATTCACTGGGTACCAAGGTCACAATTAAGGCTTATTTCAATGAAGAATCGACTTCAGAGGAACTGGCGATCCTTATTAAAGAGAAACTGCAATTTATTTCCCAGTTTCTTGACATTGGAGACGGATATCAGGGCAGCGGAAAAGTGGATGACGAGGACTGGGCCACCGCATGGAAAAAGTATTACAAGCCTTTTCACATATCGGACAGCGTGGTAATCAAGCCAAGCTGGGAGGAATATGAGAAACAGGCGGGTGAGATTCTTATAGAGATGGACCCCGGCATGGCATTCGGCACAGGAACCCATGAGACTACCAGACTCTGTTCACAGCTTCTTGAAAAGTATGTCAAAAAAGGTGATAGGGTGATTGATGTCGGATGCGGTACCGGAATCCTTTCGATCATTGCGGTGAAGCTTGGTGCAAGCCATGCTGCAGCTATTGACATTGATGAAGTTGCAGCAAGGGTGACAAAGGAAAACTGTACCATAAACGGCGTACTTGATGCCATTGACGTTAAAAAGGGCGTTTTAGCCGATCTTCAGCCTCAAAAGGCGGATATTGTCGTTGCGAATATTATTGCAGATGTAGTGATCAAGCTGTCCGGCTCAATTCCCTCCTATCTGAAAGAGGGAGGTCTCCTTCTGACATCAGGCATTATCAGGGAGAGAAAAGACGATGTGGTAAGCGCATATACCGCTATAGGCTTCAAATTCATGAATATTCTCGAGATGGGTGAATGGGTGGCGATTGTATTTAAATGTCCAGATTCTTTGTAACAGGAGATGCGGTCGACATTTTAAACGGCCGGATTACCATAACGGGCGAGGATGTCAAGCATATCAGAAATGTTCTGAGAAGTGTGCCCGGTGACAAGCTGGAAATTTCGGACGGTACCGGGACAGACTTCAATACGGCGATAGAATTGATTGAAAAGGATACTGTTGTTGTGAAAATCATGGATTCAACACCCAACAGGACAGAACCTCCTATCGACATCACGCTGTTCCAGGGTATTCCCAAAGCAGATAAAATGGACTATATCATACAAAAGTGTATCGAACTTGGTGTAAAAAGAATTGTCCCTGTCATGACGGCCAGGACGGTGGTCAGGTTCGACAATGCGCGCGATGCGGCGGCAAAAGCAGCAAGATGGCAGCGCATTTCTTCCGAGGCGGCGAAACAATGTGACAGGGGAATTATCCCGGTTGTTGAAGAACCTGTGCGTTTTGCCGAAGCGCTGAAGATGGCTGAGGGCAGCAAGCTCAAGCTCATTCCCTATGAGGAGGAGACGGAAGGCAGTTTGCGTTTCCAACTGGAGAAGGTAAAAACGGGGAACAATTCTGCAAGTCTGCAGCAACGAATGCAAATTGCTGTTTTTATTGGCCCGGAAGGTGGATTTACCCCGGAAGAAGTGTCAAAAGCTGTGGAGAACGGCTTCAAATCCGTCACACTTGGCCCAAGAATTCTTAGGACAGAAACTGCAGGAATCGCTGTAGTTTCAATCATCGGGTATGAGCTTGGCGACGTGTAAAACGGAGTAAACAGGAGAAAAACCCTTGTAATTTAAAAAAATTAATAAAAAACCTAAAATCGGCCTTTTAATTGTCAGGGTTTATGTTATAATACGTATTGAATATCAAGTAAAATATAGCATAAGAGGTTTTTATGATAAAGAGCATGACCGGCTTTGGCCGCGGGGAGTATGCACAGGACGGCAAGGAGTTTACCGTTGAGATCAAAACGGTAAACCACAGATATTCGGATGTATTCATTAAAATGCCCAGGCAGGTGGGCTTCCTTGAAGACAAGGTAAGAGAACTCGTCGGCAAAGGCATTTCCAGGGGGAAGATCGATGTCTTCATTACCTATTACAACTACGGCGATGACTCCAAAAGCGTCACATTTGATGAAGCCCTGGCAAAGACCTATAT
>JAEWQC010000240.1 GCA_023399355.1 Bacillota bacterium
CTTTGTCGGTGCATATACCAGGACTTTCATTCCAAGTGCCTTGAGGATGGGAACCATCTTTTTGGGGATTTCGCCGAAGAATACCATGCCGAAGGTCATCCCCGACATGCGGCAGGTTTTGTAGCCCAGCAGAGGATCCCATTTTCCCGCCCTTACCGAACGGTCGTAAAAAGTGATTTTCCGGACCAGATCCATCGCCATGCCGACGGCATGGACTGCAACCTCTTCCGCACAGAAGCCGGGCACGTTCGTGATGCAGACGCCAAGCTCCGAAGCCGCCTTCGTATCCACATTATTATAACCGATGCTCTGCAGGGATACGATTTTCAGGTCGGGAAGCTGTTCCATGACCGCTTTTGTCACCTGTTCATATTCTACAACAAGGCCTTCCGCCTTCTCCTCCTGCAGATATTGAACAAAGCTTTTTCTGCCTTCCTTATCCTTGATTTCCATCAATTCCAGATCTTTGACGCTCCACTCTTTCAGCAGGGAATTTTCATAATCCAGATTGTCGTCAATATTGAAATATACCGCTTTTGCCATATACATCCTCCTTGCCCGTTATAGTGATTGAATCGCCTTTTCAACGATTGCTATCCCTTCATCGATTTCTTTCGTGGTCACATTCAATGGTGTTGCAAACCGCATTCCATTTCCGTGGACGCCGCAGTTTAATGTCAGCATTTTCTGTTCCAGACAGGATTGTTTCACTTTTGTCCAGATCTCGGGAGCCGGCGAACCGTCTTCATGGCAGAAACTCATGGCAACCATCAGGCCCAGACCTCGAACACCGGAAATACAGGAATATTTTCCTTTTAAAGCAACTAATTTTTCTTTCAAATAGGCACCCATGGCATTACAATTAGCCAGAAGACTGCCGTCTTCAAATTGATCGAGCACCGCATTCGCTGCTGCAGCGGCTACCGGATTTCCTCCGAAGGTTGTGCCGTGCATGCCTGCATGCCATTCTTCCATAATTTTCGGGGTGCTGACAACGGCACTCATCGGGAGTCCTCCTGCAATAGCCTTGCCCAAAGTCATGATATCCGGAACGACATCAAAGTTCTCGCTGGCAAACATTTTGCCCGTCCTGCCATAGCCCGACTGAATTTCATCAAAGATCAACAGGATTCCGTGTTTGTTGCACAGCTCCCGGACACCCTTGATAAAGTCGACAGGAGGCACCGTGTAACCGCCTTCGCCCTGGACAGGCTCCATCAGAATGGCTGCCACCGTTTCCGGTGCGACAATATAGCGGAACAGGCTTTCCAGATCATTCAGGCAATACTCCGTCATCTGCGCTTCGGTAAAACCTGCCGGGCACAGATCCGCACAGGGATAGGTGGCGAAATACACGCCTCCCATATGAGGTTCGTAATACTTTCTGTATTTGGAGTTGGAAGCCGTAACGGATATTGCTCCGATGGTTCTTCCATGGAAGGAGCCTTTGAATGCAATGATCGAGGGTCTTTTCGTGTAGGCTTTTGCCAGTTTGATCGCTCCATCGTTCGCCTCGGCACCGCCATTGGAAAAGAAAGTGCATCCCAGATCCCCGGGGGTAATGGCCGACATCCTTTTGGCCAGCTTGAGTGTAGGTTCAAAGTTCACCACATTGAACGATCCGTTTATAAGCTTGCCCGCTTGTTCACAAATTGCCTCTACGATCTTCGGATGGCAGTGTCCCAATGCATTTACCGCAATCCCCTGGACAAAATCCAGGTAACGGTCTCCTTTCACATCGGTCATATAACAGCCCTTTCCGCTTACCATTACCAGGTCCGTGGCCTTTGCCAGCGCCGGACTCAAATACTGCTTGTAATCTTCAAACTGTATCATGTTTTGATCTCCTCCTGTTTGTTCATTTATATAGCCACTAATAACTATCTGGTTCCGGCAGTCCTATAGATGGATATTCCGTTAAAAACGTATCACATCGGATATTTCCGGTTATAAGACTCCAAATATATGCCTCAGAAAGCTTTTTCCAATATTTCATATACATCCTGCTCCCTGATGATGACGGGATTTACTGCCAGCAGTCTGTATCCCATGGTCCCTTTCACAATCTCCGGAAACATTTCTCTTGTCACCTTTACTTCGCTGAGTTTTTCTGGAATCCGCAAATCACGGACCAGCTTTACAACTGCTTTTATGGAGAGATCCGCCTGTTCCCGGATGGACAGTCCATCTGTTTTTTCTCCAAGCAATTCCGCGATTCTTGCAAATTTCTTTATGTTACCCGGAACATTCTTTTCCATCACATAGGGCAGCATCAGGGAATTGGCAAGACCGTGAGCCACATGCGCCACACCGCCCATTGCCTGGGATATTCCGTGTACTGCTCCGAGACCGCCATTCGAAAATGCAACGGCTGCCATCACGCTTGCAACCGCCATATTACTCCTGGCTTCAAGATTCTCCGGATTGAAGGTTGCCGTTCTGATGTTCTCTCCGATGACTGCCATTGCCTTTTCCGCGTAGGCATCGCTTACCGGGCTTGCATTTAATGAAACATACGCTTCGAGCGCATGGGTCAGTGCATCGATTCCGGTGGTGGCAGTGATAAACGGAGGCATTCCTTTCTGCATTACGGGATCTACTACTGCATATAGCGGTATCAGGAATTCGTGGGTCACGGATAATTTGATATCATTTTCCGTATCCGTAATGACACTGGCTGCCGTCACTTCACTTCCGCTGCCGGCAGTTGTCGGGATCGCAATCAGGGGCATGGAAGGATGGGTTACCGTTCTGGTTCCCCCAAACAAATATTCCTTGATTGACCCTTCATTGGAAGCAAGCATGGCGATGGCCTTTGCCGTATCGATCGAACTTCCGCCGCCTGCTGCAATTACCGCATCGCAACCGCTGTCTTTCAGTATACCGGCAATTCTGTCCACGACTTCAACCGGCGGGTCCACTACAGTGTCGGAATATACCACCGTGTTAAAGCCGGCTGCCTTGAGCGCCTCCGAAAAATCCCGGAAGGGGATGGTCTGTTCAATGACTTTGTCTGTAACGATAAACGGTTTTTTTAGCTGCAGTTGATTGCAAAGGACATGGATCTTTAGTGCTTCATTTTCACCAAATATGATTCTCGCCGGTGATTTGAATAAAAAGTTTTTCATACTGTATAGCGACCTTTCCCAATAATTTATTGCACTTATTTACCCTATGGCAAGATGGCTGAATTTCAATCCGGCACATGCCTTGATTACATTAACGCATTTTTCCCTGCCGAGGCGTGAGCTGTTCAGGCAGATATCGTAATTCGCCGGATCTTTCCAGTCTTTTCCGGTGTAGTATTTATAATAACCTGCCCGGTATTTGTCAATGTTCTTTACCGCTTTTTCCGCTTCCCTATCCGACATCATGAACCTTTTGGTGATGGAACGGACGCAATCCTCGTAGGGCGCCTGTATATTTACACTCAGCACATTCGGAAAGTCCCGGAGAACATAATCTGCCGCTCTGCCGATGGCGATAAAGGATTCCTTGCATGCCAGGAAGACAAGAACACGTGCCTGATAATTGAAAAGATTCTCATCCGAGATGAACTCCTGATCTTCCGGCCTCAATATCTCACCGGTATATTTTCTGACTGCACCGCCGAATGGAGCCTTTTTCTTCAATTTCTCATCCGCCAGTGCAAAAAGTTCTTCACTGATTCCGCTTTCAGAAGAAGCCATTTGTAAAAGCTCTCTGTCAATCATCCGGATGCCGAGTTCCTCAGCCAGTTTTTTACCGATTTGCCTGCCGCCGCTGCCATATCCTCTGGCAATCGTAATCACAAAATTATCCATCTCCTGCACCTCCAGAACCTTCTCAGTGGTTTAAATCCCCAAATAGGCCTTTTGAATTTTGTCGTCGTTTCTCATATCCTTGGAAAATCCCTCATAGATCATTGTCCCTACTTCTATAACATACGCCCTTTTGGACACGGTCAGCGCCATCTGGGCATTTTGCTCCACCAGTAAAATGGTTGTATTGTGTTCCCGGTTGATTTTCTTGATAATATGAAAGATTTCTTCTACTATAATAGGGGCGAGTCCCATGGAGGGTTCATCAAGGAGCAGCAGGTCCGGCCGTCCCATGAGAGAACGTGCAATGGCAAGCATTTGCTGTTCACCACCGGACAATGTGCCGCCAACCTGACTGGTACGTTCCTGCAGCCTTGGAAAAATAGTGAAGACCCATTCCCTGTCCTTTTTGATTTCAGCCTTGTCTTTTCTTAAATAAGCGCCCAGATTGATATTCTCCAGCACTGTCAGGTTCGGAAATATGCCTCTGCCTTCCGGGACCTGAATGACACCCATTTTCACAAGTTTGTGCGCTTCCGTCGTTGAAATATCGACTCCCTCATAAAAGATGGAATTCGGGCTGCACTTCACCAGGCTGGAAATTGCGTGTAATGTCGTCGTCTTGCCCGCTCCGTTCGGTCCGATCAATGCAACGACCTCACCTTTGTCAACCGTGAAGGATATGCTGCGGAGTGCAGGTACAACGCCATAATTCACGCTTAAGTTTTTCACCTCTAAAATATGGTTCATATGATCCAACTCCTCCCGATCCGATCACTCGTCGTCATCCTTGAAAGTACCGCTGCCCAGATAGGCCTGTATGACCTTCTTGTCGTTCTGTATCTCGGTTGGGATCCCTTCGGCTATTTTCATGCCATGATCCAGCACAATGATCCGGTCCGATATGTTCATGACAAATTTCATATCATGTTCGATGATCAGGACGTCCTTCTCCATTTTCTTTGTAATATGATACACTACCCGTGTCAGTTCTTCCTTTTCCAGATTGTTCATGCCTGCGCCCGGTTCATCCAGCAGCAGCAGCTGTGGATCGGTTGCAAGCCCACGTGCGATTTCAAGCAGCCTCTGTTTCCCATAGGGAAGACTTGTAGCCAGTTCTGCCTGCATATCAGCCAATCCAACCACTTCCAGCAGTTCCTGGCATTTCTCGATGATTTCTTTCCTCTTCTTTGCCATTCTTCCCGGAAATAATACTGCGGTGAGCAGCTTCTCCTGATTGCAGTCCTTATGCGCAACCAGTATGTTTTCAAGAACCGTCAGGCTTTTAAAGAGCCTGATATTCTGGAAAGTACGTGCAATGCCAAAATTGGTGCGCTCATACGCTTTCATTTTTGTTACATTCCTGCCGTTGAATACAATGCTTCCTTCATTTGGCTGGTAGACGCCGGTCAGAAGATTGAAGAAGGTGGTTTTTCCCGCTCCATTCGGTCCGATCAGGGAAAGGATCTCCCCCTTATCCTGTTCAAGGCTCACACTATCTACCGCCGTTAAACCACCGAAGCGGATTGTTACGTTGTACACCTGAAGCACTTTTTCCATCTTTCACACCCCTTCCCAACTGCAACATATATAAGTTTCTGACTCGTTTGTCCAGTCCCCATATCCCGTTCGGTTTAAAGATCATCATAATAACCAGGGCAGCTCCATAAATAATCATACGGTATTCACTGAAGGAGCGCAGTGCTTCCGGCAGTACCGTCAGAATACAGGCTCCGAGGATAGGTCCCGCAATGCTTCCCATGCCGCCGAGGATTACCATCGACACCATGGTGATGGATTCCCCGTACTGAAAGCTGCTGGGGCTGATGAAGGACATATAAACCGCATAAAAACTTCCCATGACACCTGCTATCACCGCACCGATTACAAATGCCTGCAATTTATATTTTCTTGGATAAATACCGATTGCCGATGCTGCGATGTCATCTTCCCTCACGGACAGCATGGCCATTCCAAAGCCTGATACCATCAGCCTTCTTACGAAGATGACCACTGCAACCAGAATAATCAGTGCCAGATAGTAATATTCCTGTTTGCTGTTAATGAGAAAACTCCCGATCTTCGGTGCCGGGATTCCAGGAAGGCCCATGGGCCCACGGGTAATCCCGATGGCATTCACGAGGAACAAACGGAAAACTTCACCAAAGCCAAGTGTAACGACTGCCAGGTAATCCCCCCTAAGATTGATGGCGGGAAGTGCAAGCAGGTAACCGAATATTCCTACACACACAGCACTGATTAAAGCCGCCGGCCAGAAAGACATGCCGGCTTTCAACATCAGAAGCGCTGTTACATATGCGCCGATCCCATAAAAAGTTACATGTCCAAGGGAGAACTGCCCTGTCAGGCCAATGATCAGATTCAAACTCAAGGCAAGGCAGGAATAGATAAAGCATAAAATTATAACATGAAGAATGTACGTATCCTTAATGAGGAAAGGAACAGCGACCAGTGCTGCCAGAAGAACGCCCAGCAATATCAACTTCTTCCCTGCCGTCAGTTTTATCAATTTCATTTTGGCCTCCTTGTCTCCTACCATGTTCAACCTGCCGTCATACCTTATCAATATGTTTTGCTCCAAAGATACCGGATGGACGGAATATCAGGATTACGATCATAATGATGAATGCGTATGCATCTCTGTAGCCTGATGAAATATAGCCTGCTCCCAGACTTTCAATGATGCCGATCAGGAATCCTCCGGCCACCGCTCCCGGTATGGAGCCGATACCGCCGAGTATTGCAGCGGAAAACGCTTTCATTCCAAGCATGTAGCCCATGGTGGGATAAACCGCATTGTAGTAAGTGCCTATGCAGATACCGGCAATACCGGCCATAAAAGCGCCGAGACCGAAGGTCATTGAAATAATACCGTTTGTATTGATTCCCATCAGCTTCGCATTCGGGATGCTGACGGAACAAGCTCTCATCGCGACACCCATTTTTGTCTTGTAAACCAGGATGTATAGGACAACAAGCATCAGTATCGTCGTGATTCCTATAATAATCTGTATGTTTGTAAAGGAAACAGGACCTATTGTATAAGGTACCTTTTCAATCGTGGGCAGGGGCTTTGTGGAACTTCCAAATACCAACTGCGCAAGGTTCTGCAGGAATACCGACATACCCAGCGCGCTTACAAGCACTGCCATTCTCCTGTTATCCGACTGGATCGGGCGGTAAGCGGCTCTTTCCACCGTGATGCCGATCAGCGCTGTGGCGGCTGCGGCCAGGAGCACCATTGCCAATACCGGAACATGCAGTTGAGTGACCATGATAAGCCCTATAAAAGTACCGACCATGAGTACATCCGCATGCGCCCAGTTTACGATTTGCAGTACACCGTATACCATGGAATACCCTAACGCAACAATTGCATAAATGCCACCGATTGTTAATCCGTTTACCAGCTGTTGTGGCAACATTTCAATTCTCCTCCTTTTTAGTACGGCTGCATAAAACCTGGCGATTCCCCTGTTTCATGCAGCCGCACACAAGTAACGGTCTGTTCTGCTGCTGAAGATGTTGAAAATATTTTTTATAAAGAAGCATTTTAATTTTTTTCAACAAAGCACTAAATGTAATACAAGTGAAAAACTGTTGAGCCCGATTCATTTTTCCATTGCATATAAATCAAACTTGAATTGAGTTTTATTTGTAGATTTCAAACTTGCCGTCTTTTACAACAAACTTCAGGTATTCCTTCTCCACATCGCCCTTGACAAATTTGTTGAGGCCTGTCACACCGGTGTAGTTGATACCGGCTATGGCATTTTTGATGGATTCCCGGTCAATTTTTTCACAGGATTTCATTGCCTCAAGAACAACGTTCGTGGCATCATAGGCTAATGCAGCCCAGTTGGAAGGATCGCTCCCGTATTTCTCCTTGTAGGCTTTTACGAATTTCTGAACTGCAGGGTCCTGATTGTCCGGAGTAAATGCGCCAAGTGTATAAACTCCTTCTACAGCCTTACCACCTTCGGAAATCAATGCCGGAGAGTAGAGACCGTCTGCGCCGCAGATCGGAAGATCCCCGATACCCAGAGTATCAGCCTGTGTGGCAATCAGACAGGTTTCGGTAACAAGACCGCAGATGAATATGCCGTCCACGCCTGCTTCCTTAATGCTTGTCAGAATCGTACTGAAATCTTTTGTTTCGCCATAAACGAAAGTTCCTGTATAACCGATTTCCAAGCCCTTGCTCTTTGCTTCTTCTTCATATTTCTTGGAGATACCAAGTCCATAGTCATCCTGTTCATAAAGTAAAGCTACCTTTTTCCAGCCAAGGTCCGAGCAGTAATCTGCGCCAAGCTTTCCTACATATGCATCGGATGCGCAGGTACGGAAGAAATAATCGCTTGCACCCGTGAGGTCAGGGGAGGTGGATACCGGGCTGATTGCGGGTAAGCCGACCTGTTTGTAAACCGGCACCTGTGCCAGAGCGCAGGAACTGTTATATGAGGTGACAACTGCCATAATGTCTTTATTCTCTGAGAATTTGTTTGCAATGGAAGCTGCCGAGGAAGGATCCGCTTCATCATCTTCCGCTACCACTTCAACCTGCCTGCCCTTTACTCCGCCTTCTGCATTGCATTGATCCACAGCAAACTGAATTGCGTTGACAATGTACTTGCCATCGGCTGCGACCGTCCCGGTCAGCGGGAAGGAAGCACCAATCTTTATCGGGCCTGTTGCAGCCGTATCAGCTCCCTTGCCTGAACATCCCGATGCCGCCAGTGTCATAGCCAACATCATAATAACCAACAAACCTGTCAATAGACTTTTTGCAATCCTCGTTCTTTTCATAATAATTCTCCTCTCGACTCCATTCATTTTTTAAATAAAAAAGCGCATCGAGATAATTCTCAATGCACCTTTACACAATATCAATGTCGCAATAACAGGTCGGGGTTACTGCATAGATTAAACAAGTCAGAAGGAACCTTGATCCCCCACAGAAGCGGGTCCTAATATTGGATTTACCGCTTGCTTCATGGTGGTTGGGAGATTCTCTTCCGCCGTCCTGTAAAATCTACCTATATTTAGTTTTCATAAAGCATTTTTTTATTCCAATGGATATTAC
>JAEWQC010000244.1 GCA_023399355.1 Bacillota bacterium
ACCTGTTTCCTTGAGCCTGATGTCCCCCGGTCCGTACAAATATGCTGCAAGCATGATTCGATCTCCCTTCCTCGTCTATAATTCCACAATACTTTTACTTCGTATCGACAAATTGCCTGCCATTACAACCTTAACTGCCATTTTCCCATCCACACCCGTAACTCTTGGCTGCCTGTCCTCCAGTATGCTTTGTACAAAATCGATATCTTCGGCAACATAAGCCTCTCTGAAAAGTACCCTCCAGCTGTTCATGGCAGGCCTTACCATTCCTTTGTCGCCGGTACAGGTCACAATCGACTTTTCATGCACCTGCCCGAGGAAAATGATACCCTTCGTACCGAGGATCTCAACCCTGGCATCATAGCCGTAGCCTACTCCCTGCGCACCGTCTATTGAACCCTGCATGCCGTTGGCAAAGCTGGCGCTCATAACAACATTGTCATAAAAATCGGGATAATTCGGAAGTGCTTCCGGAGATCTGTAATTTCCACCTATGGCATACACCGATTTAAACTCACTGCCTGTAAACCATCTCACCGTATCGATGTCATGGCTGCAAACCTCTGCAAGCGGGCCATTGCTTTTATCAATATCATACATCCACTTTTGCGGAATACTGGGGCCTCTGGTATTGGATCTGACCATGACAACCTCTCCGATTTCGCCGCTGTCAATCATTCTTTTTGCATCTACGAAGCTTTCATCGAATCTTCTCATAAACGCCAGCTGGAGCTTTACCTTATGATCGCTGCAGGCCTTTATCATCTCGTCGCACTCATTTTCATCCATGGCCATGGGCTTTTCACAGAGTACGTGCTTGCCTGCCGCCGCAGCGCCAATTACAATATCCCTGTGAAAGACCGTAGGAGCCACGACAACAACTGCATCCACCGCTTTGTCCTCAAGTGCGTCTTTATAGTTCAGGTAGTACCTGTCAATCCCCAGTTCGCTGCAGGCCTTCTCAGCGGCTTCCCTTACAGGGTCGGCAACTGCGACGATATTTGCATCCGGCACCCTTGATCTGAAGTTGACTGCATGAATCATTCCTGCCCTGCCTGCTCCTATCAAACATATTCCTAACTTCTTTTTTAACATAATAAACACCCCTTATTGATCGTCAACATTCTCCCAGGTCAATGTGACAATTGATTTGGCTACGGCATCAAGCACCTGGGAGTTTTTCCAACCATCGTGGAAATCCGGTTGTGCCTTGGTATTATCCTTGATGCATTTGAAGAAATCGGCAAATTCATTGACAAACGTATTTTCATATCCAATGACATGTCCTGCCGGCCACCATGCAGAAATATAAGGGTGGCAGCCCTCTGTCACCATAATGGTCCGGAAACCCTGCACCTCGATATCATCCTCATTGGTCCAGTACTCCAGTTCGTTCATTCTCTCAAAATTGAAAACTAGCGATCCCTTGCTGCCGTTGATTTCAATTCTTTCATAATTCTTTCTCCCGCCTGCAAACCTTGATGCTTCAAAGGTACCTGTAGCGCCATTTTTAAACTTTGCCAGGAAGGCGGTCGTATCATCTACAGTGACATCGCCAAATTCCGTTCCGGCTTTTCCGTCCGCCGTCAGCATGGTATTGAGTGTTTCACCGACAGAAGCCTTGGGACGCTTTTTAATAAAAGTCTCCTGCATTCCTATTACCTTATCCGTTTCACCTACCAGATACCTGGCCAGATCCACGACATGGGAGTTCAGATCCGCATGAGGACCGGCTCCGGCTGTCTTCTTGTCCAATTGCCAGGTAAGCGGGAAGCCGGGATCCATGATCCAGTCCTGGAGATACACGCCTCTGAAGTGATAAATCTTGCCCAGCCTGCCTTCCTCGATCATCTTTTTTGCAAGTGCAATGGCAGGCACTCTTCTGTAATTGTGTCCCAGCATATGAATAATACCGGCTTTTTCTGCAGCCTCAAGCATTTCTTTGGATTGCTCTGCACTTAATGCAATCGGTTTTTCACAGAAAACATGCTTTCCGGCTTTTATCGCCGCCAGCGCAATATCCCTGTGCAGATTTGTCGGAGTCGCAATATCGATGACATCCAGGTCTTTTCTGTTTACTACCTTTTCCCAATCCGTACTGTATTCTTCCCAGCCGAATTCTTCAGCAGCCTGTTTTACCAAGTGTTCCGCTCTTCCGCAAATGACTTTTTTCACCGGTGTTATGCCATTTTTAAAGAAGAAAGGCGCTGCATCAATCCCAAAGCTGTGGGCTTTTCCCATGAACCTGTAGCCTATCAGGCCGATGTTTAATTTTTGCATGATCACATCTCCTTTGCTTTGTTAAAACATTGTTTCATTCGCCGGTCAGACTTCCGCTTCTGCTTCAAGTTCAAACACCCTGGCCACCAGCTCAATTTCCGCATTTCTGTGTCCTGTTACAATCAGGCTATGGTGTGAGTATAATGAAGCCATCAGCCTGCGGCCGTTTTTAACCCGGATGATCCCTCCGTTTCTGCAGTCGGAACCCGGATATTGTACATATTGTTCCAAATTGCCCTCAATAGACTGTATTTTTTCAAAAGTCGAATGGAGCTTCGTAAGTGTTACCGGACCAACCGGCAATCTTGCATCAACAGCCAGTGCATTCTCATCCACAATTTGCAGCGCCCTTGGCCTCAAAGTCCATTCACAGGCAAAGCAGGACGGCAGCATGCCGAAGTAGCCGCAATGGGCAACCAGGACACAATTCTGTGGTTCGTCTATTTCAGGGAATTTTTGTATTCTTTCATGCTTTAAAGCGGCCATTCCCATGAGGAACGGGTATAGATTACTCATCATGATGGGTGCTCTGAGTGATTTGTATACAATGTATTTGGTTATCAAAGACATCGTATCCCCCTCACAAACCCACAATATGCCATCCTTTTCAAAAAGCATATTATATGCCAGGCAGGGAGTCGTGTCGGAGCAGGCTGATTCGTTAAGGCAGTTGATCCCAATGCCTCCCACATTGCCTTCCCTTGCTGTTTCACGCTTTAGCGCGACATACATCTTTGCCGCACTGCTGAAAGCACGGGGCGATACCCCTTCCAGATGAAGATCCCAGCCGGCGGCTGCATCGGCAGCCTCTCCGTCCGTTACGGCGGCGGCCTCCGATGCCAGTGTTTTGAAGCTTTTCTTCACTATTTTGATGCCAAACTTCTTCTCGATCAATTCAGTACAGGAATCCTCCCACCAGTAGAAGCGCTTGAATATCTCCGGCTGCATGCCTGCTTCCCCCGGTTCATCCTGATAAACCAGGAACCTGGTGGATTTCATTTCTTTTTTTACAGCAAGGGCTCTGCATATCACCTTTGTGAGTTTCAGGTCATAAGGAGCGAAAACATCTACTCCGTAAGACTTTAAGAAGGTTATGATCTCCCAGTCCCACATGGCAACGGTTCCGAACTCGGATGTCAGGGCAACGATGGGTATGTTGATTTTCTTAATCCGCTCAAGCTGTTTGTAGGCTTCTCCGATCAGGACCGGAAATACTGCGGCATCAGCCTCTGGCAGTTCACCGCCAAGCTCGGTTGCTTCAAGGAATTCTGCTTCCTCCGAAAGCAACTCTTTCAGAGTTTCGACCTGCCTCCTGAACTCCTCATTGCACGAATTTTTAAAATAGATTGGTACCAGACGAGCTTTCATGCTTTTTCCTCCTTGAGATGACTTGCTTAGAGGGATCAAAATATTTACCGCTCATTTTGCTGTGCCATTGGCGTGCCATTGGTGGCAGGCTCTGCCAAAGGCAAAATGAACAGGAGCGGTTAAAATATTCGAGCCCTTATTTCAGCGATTCTGCGATTTTCCTCAATCCCTTGACGCTCAGTGCGACGGCTTCATCTTCACACTCCTCCCATTCCGTATGGGGATGGTCGATTTCTACTGCAAGGAATCCTTTAAAGTCAACCTTTTTTAAATGCTCCGCCAGCTTGAAGTTGTTGATGAGACCTTTTCCTACAGGAACACCGGCAAAGAAATGCCAATCTGTCGGCAAAGCATTTTTATCGGGCATCAGGTCCTTGACATGTGTCGCAAGAACATAAGGTGCAAGCTTTTCCATGCCTTTTACCGGATCATCCAGCAGCCGGAGGAAATTGCCCGTGTCAAAGTTCAAACCAAAGTACCCGGAGTCCACATTTTCAAGCAATTGAAGTATTTCATCGGAAGTAAAATCAATATGATTCTCCACAGCCAGTTTGACATCATATTCCTTCGCGATTTTGACAGCTTCCCTGAACATCTTTGTCAATGCATCAATCTGCGGCCCGTGAGGCTCATGCCTGAACATCAGGCTGCTCCCGACCACCCGCATTACATCTGCTCCGATGGCTTTCGCCCTTGGTATGTTTGCAATCATGTCCTGATAGGCATCCCGGTTCTGCCCGCGCTCCAGACCGTCAGGATGACCCCATGCATATACACGGTCAAAACCGTAGCTGTCCAACTGCGCTTTGAGCTCCTTCAGCCAGTTCTCATCATCGTTCGGGAAAAAACAGGATTCAAGCGATACTCCGTCAACATCCAACTCTTTTGCCCTCTTCAAAAAATCCTGCATTGTCATTTTTTTTACCGGCGGCTTCTGGTCAGGATATACCTCTCCAAAAAACCTGTGGTAGCAATAACTGTCGATACCAATTTTCATGCAGTTTCCCCTCCCTGATTTTTTATATATTGTGTTGCATAACAGCCTTTTCTATTCTAGTAAATCGTTGTGTATTTCTTAATTATATTGTATTTAGCTGTTTACACGGTATAATTTGCATTTTTACCAAAACGTTTTAGATTATTTGTTAAAAAAATATGCCCTTAGAATTGTGCAGTAGATCCTCTTTTTACAAGGGTAGGTTCAAGAACTATTTCACCAAGTGCAGTCAGTTCCTCCGGATTATTTCCTCTTCTGTCCACCAGTTCCAGCACCCTTTCGGCAGCCATAAAACCAAGTTCTTTTACAGCACTTCTCATGGTTGTAAGACCAGGGTATATACACCTTGCAATATCCGTATCATCATAGCCCATTAATGACATATCACCCGGCACCTTCAATCCCGCCTCGCTAACTGCAGTCATCGCACCGGAAGCCATATAGTCGTTGGAGCAGAATATGGCTGTGGGCCTTCTTCCGGCGTTGGTCAGCAATTCCTTTGCCGCGGCATATCCGCCCTCATTTGTAAAATCCGAATACACAATATTGTTTCTGTCAAACCGGAACCCGCTTTCAAGCAGTCTTGAGAGAAAACCCCTTTCCCTGTCGTAGGAATCCTTGTGGTTCTCAGGTCCGTTTATGAAAGTCATGTCCTTATGTCCAAGGCTTAAAAGATAGTCTGCGGCAAGGTAGCCTCCCCTGTAATTGTCGATTCGGACAGTATTTTCAGGTCTTATGCTGATGCTTGGATTGATAATGACATAAGGGAACTTTTCTTCTTCAAGCAGGGACATAAAACTATAATGGTACATAAACTGGGGTACCAGGATCATCCCGTCTATTGCCCTGCTGAAAACCTTTTTTGCAATAAAGTTTTTATCGTCGATATCCTCCCAGTAGACCACCTCGAAATTGAAGACGTAATCATGCTGTTGGATCGATGACAGAGCTCCTTTGAGCATTGCATAGTAGTATGAAATTTCTTCCGTCATATCAGTGGTTCTGTTTGAATTTATGATAAACATGCCGATGGTGTTTGACTTATTGGTGATCAGGTTTCGTCCAATAGCACTTGTATGATACTTGAGCTTTTTAGCCGCAGCATTTACTTTTTCTCTGGTGTGCTCATTCACCGGTTTATCATTCAATGCATGGGATGCAGTTGTAAGTGAAACTCCAGCCAGTGCAGCAACATCCTTGAGTGTAGCTGACATCAGAACCTCCGTTTTACTGCAAATTGAAACGATTTTAATGACTTGTCTTTTATGATATCAGAAATATAAACTCATGACAACAGTTTTTGATAAAAATTTTATATGTAAAACGTTTTCTATATTTAGCTATATTATGCTATTCTTATAGTACCAAAACGTTTTATATAATATAGCGGGCTTTTATATGGTTATATTGGCGGGTTCAGTTTGACGCTTACAAGCAAAACGGCCTTTATGTGATAAATCTTGCACATAAACGGCCATTTTGTTTGTATAACCCTCTAGTCTCCTGTAGCGACTAATCTGATCGCATAATAGGACCAGAAATTTTTATTCGCTTCTATACCCGCTTAAAGGAAAAACGCAAAATCAGAAATATGTCTGGTCAACGTTGTAGCCATTAAGGTCAATATAGCCGCATTAATAAGCGCTCCAGCCCATACGGTATTGGTCTTCTTGTAGAAATATCTACCTGTAATTCCGATAAAAATCATTGGAGCGAACAGGTTAAACGCCATAATTGAAGGATCTCCAAAGGTGAAGCGTGTAGCGCCTGTTGTAATCAAACTTCTGTAATTTACAAAAGTGAGAATCATGATCGGTAATACGTTAGCCAGGACACAGAATAATGTCGATGCCCATTCCGGAATTTCTCTGAATCTTGTTTTTGCATTAAGCATTGCATTAGGCAGCAGGAATATCAGCCACATCGGCAAATACTTTGTAAATACTTCAGGCAGCCAGATTAGCCTTGGCACGCCAACTGTATAAACAGCAATACCGAAGTTCATGCCAAAAACAAAGTATGCAACTATACAAGCTATATACATAATGCCAATAACTTCGGCACAGTACAGCAAAGTCTTCATAAAATGACCGGCACCGTCTACTTTACCTGTCTCCAGCAAACTATGTGCCTGTACGCCGTCTTTTAAGTGACACAATTTTCTGGCAATATAGTTGACACCAATCATTATGAATGTAAAGATACCGCTTGCAAGGGTATACCATGCAATACCATTTACCGTGTCCGGGAATGAATTGCTCTTGATTACCCGAGGCGCAGCATCAAAGCATTTGAAATACATCACATATGCAAATATTACCAATGGGACAAATGTTACTATGACAGGAACCCATTCTTTCCAACTTTTGATCGAAGGAAGCTCATTGCCAACCGGTACTTGTCTCTTGAGGCCTGCAAATTTCTTTCTCCTTAATAATGCAGCGCCAAATATTATTGCCGACGCAAAGAATGCAAGCAACCCCAATGTCTGGAACACGACTGCGATTTGCCATGTTTGACTATCTGATGCAATGTACTTGGCTCCTGCAGGTATCCCGTATGCTGCATAGAAAAAGTCTACCGTAAGTTTTGTTGCAGTATATGAAAATACTCCGCCCGGATGGGTGAAAGGTGGATTGTACATGATTATTGCAGAATCTGTCTTAAGCTTTTCGCCCGGTGCGGGAGTGGCAATTTTACCTGTTGAATTGTAGTATTCCCCTAGCGGAATGGGTTCGGTATTAATGACGCCCGGCGCAAATGCGTTGAAAATCATTTTGCCAAACATTGAGCTGGGTAAGTCATAAGTGCCAAAAAAATGTGTGTCCAATTCATCGTATTTACCTGCAGCAACACCAAGAACAAACTTGTTTGTTATACCTGGAACTTTGGAAAGAGAAAGTGCAGCCATTGTGCCTGCCGGACAGAAAAACGACGATATGTGTTTTTTAGAGCCTTCCACATTAATTTGAGCAATAGTATTGGATAATCCTAAATTGCCGGCACTGTGCCCGGTAACACCGACATTGTTAACATCAACATAGTCAAGACTCATTGCATATTCTACTGCGGCAAGCGTACATTCTGTGTTGCCTTTGCCCCAGCCCGATTCATCAACCGCAGCGGCATCACTGCGTCCGTGTCCCGCAAGGTCAACGACTACCACAACGTAACCACGCTTTGCCAACTCGACAATATTGGATAGTTGCATTTCCTTTGAGTTGTTCCATCCGTGAGCGCCGATAATACATGGTGCAGGACTTTTCGCTGTTGCATTCTTGGGAACATAGGTTGTCAGACAGATCTGCGCTGTACTGGCCTTGGTTAATGTTTCACCAAGATCTCTGCCGTTAGAAGCTACGTTTTTCGCAATTTGCTTTGTAAGATCTTCCAGTGTACAAGTTGTGGTTGTTTGTTTTACACTCCAACCATTTGTTTGCACAAAAGAACAACCAATCATACTGATCAGCAACGCTGAGATGACGCACACGACGGCAATGGTTGTTTTGCTGAATTTCATATCCTTCTCCTCCTTAAAATAGTTAGTTAGTGTAAACCCGTTTACACTGTCGATATATTGAAACATGCTATATTTCGAGGTTTTCAAAGTTTTTTTATGAAAAATCTTGAGAACCTCTTTCCCTGTATAACTGAGATTCTCACAACACAAGGCCCAAGAAGGAAAGTGTCATTGCGAACTCAATTACAGCAGTTATGCAGCATATCATCAATTTTTACTTCCTTAAATCCATCAATTGCTTTTGTGCATCGCAAAAAAAACTACCGTTAATATCTCCCATGTGCGATATTACAAGTCCGAATTACAATAAGCATCATCATACCGGAAGAGGATCATTGCCGAGAAGATTGCGGAATAAATGCAGGAACCTGGTACTTCTTTCAAATTTCAAAATGCTTTTATCTTACTAGTGCTTTCTGGTGCTTTTCAAACACGGCTTTGCACTATCAAATAATTTTGCCCATCTCGAAAATTTTATTAATGTTCCTATATCGCTCAATTTCTTATGTATTAATTTTAATACTCTTTTTATTGAGATTATAGATAAATATATTCAAATAGTATCGATTTTGTTCGCCCAATAGGTTAACTTTACTATTGATGGGCTAATATGTATTCGTATATTGACAAGAATGAGAGGTTGGATATTCTTCTTGATTCTTACATAATTACACATTTCAGCATATATGTATTCCCCTTAACAACTAACTGAAATTTATAGAGAAATCTTTCCGAAATATCATTGATTTTGTTCGCATAATAGATTAAAATTACTGGTGGGAGGATATTTATGTATTCGTATATTGACAAAGATAAATTGAAAAATATTCTTGTTGATTTTTTCAAAATAACACATTTGCGTATCACGGTTTTTGATATTAACTTTCATGAGATCATGGGGTATCCTGAACAACGGAGTCTTTTGTGTTCTTATATCAGAGGCAATAAAGCTGTGGATAGAGCCTGTGTTGAATGCGACAAAAAATCCTGTGAGATAGCAAAAGAAATGACAACCCCTTATGTTTACAGTTGCCACGTTGGTTTGAAAGAAATTATTTGTCCTATTGTTTTAAAAAAGAATGTTGTAGGGTTTATATTTTTTGCTCACATTTTTTCCTTTGAAAATTACCAAGAAGGTATCGACTTGATATTGAAAAACTTGTCGTCTTATGACCTGGATAAAACTGTTGTCCAAGAATTGTGCAAGGATTTGCCTTTAACAACCGAAGATTTTGTTTTGTCGGCTTCCAGGTTGTTGCAAGCAGTTGCTTCTTACTTGTACATTGAGCAGATTGCTTATATGAAGTACGAAAATCTTGCAATAAAAATTGACAAGTATATCCACGAAAATTATGATAAAAATATTAATGCAAACACTATTGCATACACCTTCGGAGTCGGCAGAACCAAACTCTACAGCATAGCAAAAGAGATGTATAACCAAGGTATTGCGGAAAAAATTCGAAGCCTGCGTATAGAAAAAGCAAAACTATTGTTGTCAAAAAATACAGATGTAACAATTCAAGAACTAAGCGGGCTATGCGGTTTTGACGATTACAATTATTTCATTGCCTGCTTCAAAAAAATTGAAGGCGTCAGTCCAAAAAAATATCAAAAATTGATATACAAATAATTGATATGAATAACTTTTTTGAAAAGAAAGTATTTAAATACTATTTCGACTTGTTTGCATTCAACATTTACTGTCTCTAATCTTTGAATAACAGCATAATATATCATTTAAAACATGACTGAGCGGTGAAAAATAGTATGGACTTTTAAATATGCAAAGTATATAATATCAATATCAAATGTAATAACATAATTACATTTTAAATTCGGATAAGAAATGGATAAGAGAAGCCGTGCTGCTAAGTGAAGATAAATCCTTAAACAAAAGCATACCGATCCCGCTTTATTATCAGCTAAAGACGATTCTGCTTGAATATATCAAGGAACACCATTCCGATCTGGAAGCACCGATCCCAACGGAAGTTGAAATCAGCGAACACTTCGGCATCAGCAGGCCAACCGTTCGTCAGGCTATCAACGAACTGGTAGTGGAGGGCTATCTTTACAGGATAAAGGCAAAAGGAACTTTTATCGCAAAACCGAAAATTACACAGGACTTTTTACTTGTGCTTGACAGTTTTAATAATGAGATGAAAAAAAAGGGCCTGACCCCTACCACAAGGATCCTTCAAAAAGAAGTGGTGAAAAGTGACGAAAAGATTTCCAATGCTCTTAAAATCCCGCTGAATACCGATGTAATAAAGCTGTCCAGGCTCAGGTACGCCAACAGGGAACCTATCGTTTTTGTCATTACCTATCTGCCTTATGATAAGTGCCCCAACCTGATGTCACGCAACCTGGAAAGCGAGTCGATGTATGAAATACTGGAAAAAGAGTGCGGTATGCTTATATCCAGTGCAGTGAGATCCCTCGAATCCATTCTTGCAGGCGAGTTTGAAGCTAAGCTTCTGGAAATAGAAAAAGGGGCTCCTGTTCAATACTTCGAGAGCATCGCATTTCTTGAGGATAATACACCGGTCGAATACTCTCTGGCTAAATATAGAGGGGATCGAAACAAGTTTACTTTTGAATTGAAGAGAAATAGCAGGCAATAGCCCCAATTAGCCAGGCAGCAAAGTAATGGGTGGATGAAATTCCATATCGTTTGCATTCTAATGTAAATACATAAATACATTAATACTTGATATCAAATGTATTTACATTTGCACATTATAACAAGTAAAATAAAATTCTGGTTATACTAATTAAACAACTATCATAAGAAAGGGTGTAACAAATGGCGAACAAAATCCTTATCACTCCCAAATCTTTCAGGAATTACAAGCAAAAAGCCTATCCGCTGCTCCGGGAAAACGGCTACGAGATTGTTGAGAACAATCTCGGCAGAACCATGACGGAGACTGAAATCATCGAATATGCAAAAGAGGACGTCGTCGGCATCATTATTGGAGTCGACCCCCTGCCTGCTTCTGTGCTGGAGCAGTTGAAAGATCTTTCAGCAATATCCAAGTACGGTGTGGGCATGGATAATATTGCACTGGACAAAGCTGCCGAACTTGGAATCAAGGTTAAAAATGCAATGGGTACCAATAATGTATCCGTTGCAGAGCTGGCAATCGGACTGATGTTCACAATGGCACGGGGTATTCCGAATCATTGTGCGGGTGTAAAGAATGGCGGCTGGGACAGAAGCATCGGATTTGAACTGACAGGAAAGAAGCTCGGCCTGGCCGGTGGCGGACAAATAGGCAGAGAGGTCGCAAAAAGAGCCCGCTGTCTTGAAATGGATGTTGCCA
>JAEWQC010000283.1 GCA_023399355.1 Bacillota bacterium
TTTAAAACTATGTGTAACAAGTGGGGAAGCTTTGGAAGTCAATTTAGTCAATAGATTTGTAACAGCAGTACCAGGATGTAAATTACTAAATTTATACGGTTCGACAGAAGTAGCTGGAGATGTCACATGTTTTGAAATAAGTGATTTGGCAGCATCACAATCTCGAGTCCCTATAGGAAAGCCTATTGATAACACAAAAATTTATATTCTGGATAAAAATCTAAATATGGTGCCAATAGGAGTAACCGGTGAAATATTTGTTTCGGGACATGGTGTGGCTAAAGGTTATCTAAACAGACAAGAACTTACAAGTGAAAAGTTTATTCAGAATCCATTTTTTAAAGACCGGAATGATATTCTTTTCAAGTCGGGTGATTTAGGACGTTATCTGACAGATGGAAAAATAGAATACATGGGTCGCAGGGATCAACAAGTAAAAATAAGGGGTATACGTGTCGAACTCGGAGAAGTGGAACAGGCAATTAAAGGTTACCCGGAAGTAAAGGAGGTGTCAGTTAGCGAGTGGATGGATAATTATGGTTACAAAAGCCTAATAGCACACCTTGTTCTTGAGAATAATGATGCAACTACAGATGAACTAAAAAATAAGCTTAAGAAAAGCTTACCAGAGTATGCAGTGCCATCGGTATTTATAAAACTTGATTCTATGCCGCTTTTACCAAATGGAAAAGTTAATAGAAGGCTATTGATAAATCTGAATGATAAAATAATTTTAAACAAAGAGTATGTGCCAGTCGAAGGTGATATGGAAAAAGAACTATTAAGTATATGGCAGAAACTATTGAAAAAACAGGAAATAGGGGCAGCAGATAATTTCTTCAGTTCAGGAGGTGATTCTATTAAGGGAGCTGTTTTATGCCGCCTTATTAACAAAAGACTGGGGAGTGAAGTGGTGCTAAAGGATATATTTTACAATCCGACCATTAGAGAACTTGCTAATTATTTAATTTCGAGATATATTCATTTGCATTTGGAATTGGACCAAACTAAATTTTAAAAAGAAAAAGAGGGATAAGATGTATAGAATAATGAAAAAATCAAAAATTCACCGTGCGACAGTCACAGAAGCTGACTTGAATTATATAGGTTCCATTACAATCGATAGTTTTTTGATGGAACAAGCAGAATTAATAGAAAATGAAAAAGTACTGATTGTAGATGTAAATAATGGGGCAAGATTTGAAACATATGTCATTGAGGGGGAAAGGAACTCAGGTGTTATTTGTTTAAACGGGGCTGCTGCCCGAATGGTGCATAAAGGTGACAAAGTTATTGTTATTTCCTTCGCCTTATATGATGAAAACGAGCTTAAAAACTTAAAATCAAAATCCGTCTTTGTTGATGAGAATAACAAATTAATCAGTATAAAATAACTTATATAGTGTCTAATTATATAACCGTTAACAGTACAATTTCTGATTTCTCATAGGAGGATTAAATATGATAAAATTACTTTCACAATCAAAGAATGGTAAATTTAAGAGAAATATACTGCTCAATATTTCTGCAACCTTTCAATCTGGCACCAATAACGGATTCTATTATTTTTGCTGGACAAATGACAAAGGGACTGTAAACTATCAGAATAAGGCTGGCGGCAGGTATACTGTTTCATGGGACAATAAAGGAGCGACAGGCTTCAATTTTACTTGTGGCAAAGGTTGGAGTAGCGGTGACAAAAATAAGGTCGTAACCTATTCTGGTACATTCGATCCCGGTAATAATGGATATTTGGCTCTTTATGGATGGACTAAGCTTCCTGCTGGGCTGACCTATCAGGTTACAGAATATTATGTCGTTGAAAGCTATGGAAATTGGACGCCTCCTGGGTCGAGTCCGGACATCGTATCATTAGGTACGGTGACCAGCGATGGCGGAACGTACAATTTATATAGGGCAACACGAATTAATCAGCCATGGGTTGTAGACAATGGAACAGGATCTTTTTATCAATATTGGAGCGTTCGTACACCTAAGGTCGCTTTGGGATGTAACATCAAAGGAACAATTACTTTTAAAAACCACGTTGACGCATGGCAAAAAGCAGGTTTGACAGTTGGCGATTTCAGCGCTTACTACCAGGTGATGGAAACCGAAGGGTTTGAAAGTAAAGGTAACTCTGATATAACAGTAGAACCGGAACATCTGCACCAGTCTGGCATGATACATGCGGTTTAGACGGCTCAGTATGGTAAATAGCCGCGAGATAATCTGATAGAGCATATATCAGCGTTGAGTTTTTTGTGCTCCCTCTAATTACGCGAAATTTATATTTCGTGTAATTATATGTAAATTTTAAGGGTATTCCCTAATTTAATCAAATGAGAATAACCTACAGGTTTACACATTCACTGTTTTCCAGCAGAACCTTAATATTTCTTGGGATAGCGCTTAGCCATTGATCCATCCCTAAAAACACTATCTTCTTTTTAAGAACAAGCGGAAACTTGTTTATAGCTTTACCTGACAATAATATTTCAGTCTCCATTTCATCAAAGTCGATCGGACCGATAACATTATTGATGTAATCCTTATTTTTAGGGCAAATTTTCTGGCATAGCAAGCAATCATAAATACAATTGTGTGCGGTTGCAGGCAGCCAATCCGGAAAATCTCCGGGTCCTTCATTGAAATATGAAATGCATCGCTCGTTGTTGAGTAAAAACCTGTCTCTCAAAATAGCTCCTGTTGGGCAATTTCTCAAGCAGGCCGTACAGTTGTTGCAGTCACTCATATTGCGGATTTCAGACCAACTGTCTTTGTCACAGATTATATCTGTATAATAAGCTGATAATGTCAGAAAACTGCCCATTCCGTCAACATAAGCAATATTATTGCGTCCATATGCTGCCAGGCCGCTTTTCACTGCTAAACGCTTC
Source organism: Bacillota bacterium (assembly GCA_023399355.1). Taxonomy (GTDB): domain Bacteria; phylum Bacillota; class Clostridia; order Acetivibrionales; family DTU013; genus UBA1305. The sequence goes on from JAEWQC010000283.1 coordinate 2,901, forward strand.
AGAGGCAATTGCGATGCTGATATAACATGATACCCCAAGGGCTTTACCAATTTATTCAGATATTGCTTTGTTGCCGTTGCAGCATCCTTTTTACCGACATAAGAACGAGCAAGACAAACCAGGGGTACCTCCCTCCCTTTCCAATGAAAGTGTACTTTGGCGTAGGCCGGGACAGGTGAAGCGATAATAATAACAGAACGTATCACAAAATCAGGTTCAGGCAGTTCAAATTGATAAAGACTATTTGCAATATAGTGTTGAAACCCGTTGAGATCATCTCTGCTTTCGAAATCTTCAATTTCTCTTTTTAAATCCTTCAGTCGTTCAACCGGATTGATTCTATACTGATCTCCATGCTTCAGTATTTCCTGCTCAAGTAATTCAATCATACAAAACCTCATTCTGTTTTTATTTTATTGTACAATATTTAATTGGACAACTGTTTGTCAACATTGAATGAAATCACTTATTTTCCCTGAACGGTAATTGATTCTACTTTGCAATGAATCAGTTTCACCAGGTCATCCGGAGCAATCTCAATCTGCTGCCCGATTCTGCCTGCACTGATAATGATCATTTCACATAATATGCTGGACTCATCCATCACAGTCACAAAATCCTTTTTCATCCCTATCGGTGAGCATCCGCCTCGTATATAACCCGTAATTTTATTAATATCCGCTACCTTGATCATTTCAACAGACTTTTCCCCCACTGTCCTTGCAGCCGTCTTCAAATCAAGTTCCTGAGCGACAGGAATCATAAAAACAAAATAATTCCCGCTGTGCCCTTGTGTAACAAGTGTCTTAAACACCTGTTCAAACGGCTGCCCCATCTTCCCTGCCACCGAGATACCGTCGATAAGCCCGTCACTGTGATCGTAGGAGTAGGTATTGTATTTTATCCCCGCTTTATCCAGAATTCGCATTGCATTCGTTTTTGTGTTGTCCATGAGGATCCCTCTGTATTGTAGTGTTCAGTAAAGCTGTGTCAAAAGCAGTTATATGACCTTGTTTCTGATATATTTAAGACTGATGCTTGGATTACTGGTTTTATCCGACCTGATTTCGAAAAGGTTCAACGAGGACAAAAATGGTGTAAGCTTTGCAAAGCCATAGTTCCTGGTGTCAAAATCGGGATACCGCTTATTGAGCGTATCACCCAATTTCCCGAGAAATGTCCAGCCATCTTCATCTGAAACCTCTGTAATGATGGTTTTTATGGCCTCTATCATTGTTTGTCCAACCCTTTGCTGTTCCTCCTGCTTATGCTCTTCTTTCACATTTTTGACTTCAACGGGTTTTGCTGCCATAGAAGCCAGCACTTCAAGATACTTAAACTTCTCACATGCGGAAATAAAAGGTGTCGGGGTCTTTTTCTCCCCCATTCCAATTACATACATGCCGGCTTCTCTCAAGCGGGCAGCCAGCTTTGTAAAATCACTGTCGCTGGATACAATGCAAAATCCGTCTACATTATTGGAATAAAGAATGTCCATAGCATCAATGATCAATGCAGCATCCGTGGAATTTTTACCTGTAGTGTAGTTATACTGCTGTATCGGTGTGATTGAGTAGTTGAGGAGTACATTCTTCCAGGAGGCTAGCTGAGGCTTGGTCCAATCTCCATAAATCCTTTTGTAAGTCGGAATTCCATGGTTTGATATTTCGTCAATGATATATTTGATATATTTATCAGATACATTGTCAGCATCAATCAGAACGGCAATTTTCTTGTCTTTTTCCATAATTGTTCTCCTGTACATCCTAAGTTTTTACTAAAATGAATTGGCTCAACAGGATTATTATATCATGATTTACCTTTACTTCAATTAAATTCAGGACAAGCCAGAATATATTACCAGTATTACCGATTGCAAAAGTATGCTATCCCTTATTTCACGGTAGGTGATTCAACTTTAAAAATTTTTTTGGACATTTCAATATATTTCCTGGCCGTTCGGGTTTATTTGTAGACAAAAGTCAGACCTATACCTGTACGGTCAGATGGCTTGAATGTTTTCAGTTCTATTTGTTGATTTAAAAATCAATTTCAACTATTCCATCCGGATGATATAACAAATCACCGTCTTCCAGATTATTCCCCGTAATTCTATCCATAGGGAGCTTCAGATATTTTGCTGAACCTGTCACTGCTACCTCTCCATTTTCAAGAAGGATTTCACCGGTACCTTCAAAAATTCGGTCCTTATTCGAGGTAATCCTGGCAATAACTCTTAATTCCGTGCACACAGGTACGGGTTTCCTGAACTTTGTTGACAGCTCAATCGTAACGGCGAATGTATCAGGTTCGGAAATCATAATCGCCCGGCCGATCGCCTCATCTATGATAGCGGATGCGACACCTCCGTGTATGCGCCCCGGATAACCGGAGTGTTCAAAAGGAGCTGTGAAAATGCCTGCTATTTCTCCATTTTCCATCTCGTAAAATCGGGACTGCAGACCGCCCTTATTTTCTTCGCCGCAAACGAAGCAATGCTTCGAGGTATATTGTTTATTAACAACTTTGTATTTCATAAATTTATTAACCATCAAACGACGGCCGTCCTCCATCACTCATTTTTCATTTTATTTATCCCAGTTAACTCGTTTATCTCAATTATCTCAGTTATTATAGTTATCTCAGTTATTTCATTTATCTCGGGCTTAATTATTTTAATTATTTCACTAAAATTATATCACAAATTTTATTTTTCCCCAAAACAAAAAGGGCCGGAAGCCCCTTTTGTTTATTAGATGACCGTCAAATGACGGCCACCTCCTGTTCAATCTTCAATTTTAAGACCACTCCTTTCGTCAAAGAGTCGGCTCCGGAAGCCGCGATGCACACGATATCATGTACAGTCTTATTATATTGCAGTCTTACAGGCAACACAAGTGAACAAACAACTATAAAAAATCTTTACATCAAACTGCTTCCTTGTGAACCTTCATCATATTTTAAAACAGCTTCTTTTGCTTCAGCCATTCTTGCGGAAAGGTTTCGCCCTCCTGGACAAATATAACTGCAAATGCCGCATTTAATGCATTTCTCAGGGTTGTATCTGCCAACTTCCTCAAACTTCTCCTCATTGATAAGTTCTGAGATCTTGCATATTCTCAGACCCTGGGGACAATTTGCCTCACAGCTGCCGCATCCTGAGCAGAACAGCGATTCCTTGTACCGGGGACTGTTCGAAACAGCTATGAAATTGGTTTCCATTTCTATTTCACTGGTTTCGTCAGCCATATGGGCAAACATGGCTCCTCCGCCTGTGAATACCGGTTGTTTTCCAGGATAAACTGCGCTAAGGATCTTTAGAATATTATCACCGGTTCTCACTTTTACAACTGCTGCTTTTCCGGATTTCATGTCAGAAACGGTAATATATTTTTCAGTTGCTTTTTTCCCAAGGAAAACAGCTTCATATAGCATTAAAACTGTCTGAATATTCAATACAAGCAAGCCCGCATTGGAAGGTATTGTACCGTCGGGAAGCACTATCCCCAGACAGCTTTTAATTAAAAGCTTCTCAAAACCGGCAGGATAATAATTCTTAACCTGATGTACTGTAATATCGCCGGGGAATTTGAGCCCGGCTGTGTCCTTGACCGCAAGAATCACATTCGAAAACCTGATGCAGCTGCTTATAGCCCTGATTCCCTGCAGGATATCGCTGGCACGGTTGAACAGAAGCCATTTGTCATGTATCAGTCCGGGATCGCATTCCACACCGTTGATGATCAGATATTTTTTGTCAATGGAAGATTCAAACACTCTTCTGATTTTCTCCGCTGTCGGAAATGCCGCTCCCCCACATCCGTAAACTTCACGATCTTCAATTTTTTCAAGGATTTGTTCAGGAGTAAGTCCTTCCGATAAATTGCAAAGATCAGCGCAGGTTTCCGAATAGGCAGTAGTCAAATGCAAAGCAGTCTGATTTATGGTACTCCGATCTGAAGCTGTCCGATCCAAAGCAGTCCGATTCAAAGTAGTCCGATCCAAAGTAGTCCGATCCAAAGTAGTCCGATCTGAAGCAGTCCGATCCAATATAGTCCAATCTGAAACTGTCTGATTAATAGCAGTCCGATCCGAAGCAGTCCGATCCGAAGCAGTCCGATCCGAAGCAGTCCGATCTTAAGCAGTCCGATCCAATATAGTCCAATCTGAAACTGTCTGATTAATAGCAGTCCGATTTAAAGTAGTCCGATCTAAAGTAGTCCGATCTAAATCTGTCCGATACATATCTGAAACTTTCTGATCCAAAGCAGTCCGATCTGAAACTTTCTGATCCAAAGCTGTCTGATCCAAAGCTGTCTGATCTAAATCTGCCCGATCCATAGCAGTCAGATCCAAAGCTGGAGTACTGTAATCGATCTCCTTAAGGGGGGATTTTATTGTTGGCCCGGTATAGTGCAAGCACCTGGCAGGTTTATAGCTGAAGTCATCGATCAGATAGGACAAGAGGTTGAATATCAATATAGACATCGCCAAATTCAATGCAGAATTTTTCATCATCAGTGGGACGAAACCTACTGTAAAAGCGACGATCAGTCCGGGAAGTTTTCTGCGGGTCGTAGTGACGGGATCTGTAATGACAATACTACCAAAAAACAGGCAATTGACCAGTAAAGTCATGAAATCTGTCGAGGGCAAGACCATCAGAATTGAAAGCGCCATTCCCGTCATAAGACCGATAGAGGCAAATGGCCTGATAAATAGGAAAGGCAACGACAAAACCAACGCAGGCAGAAGCAAAATAGTCGATGTTATTGGGGCATATGAGGCACTAAATATAAGGTAAATTGCCAGATACCCGACGATGGCAGGATTCAATATATTTTTGCCGGTTCCACCCCATACGGTCTTTCCAAGCACAATTGCAGCAGTGATTCCGATTAGCCTTCCCCAAAGTGGTATACCCGGTGTCAGGACTTGAAGAACCCCGGTGGTAACTGCTGCAGAGACGGAACAAACCAGTCGTTTGTATTGGAGAAACCCTGCTGCCGCATCGATGATCAGAGCTATTGCCAATGCAGCAATAAAAACCGGAACTTCCAAAGGATTTGTAATCCATCGTGGAACCAGATACAGCAAAATGACAACAAACAGCATGGCCATGATGTGCTCACTAGACCATTTACGTCTGATCAGGGGATAAGCTCTCATTTTTTCACTCCCGCCAGAAATCCGTGAAACCTGTGCAGACCTTTACCGAAAACCATCAGCGGGCAACCGACAACAGCTTCAATACCAGAAGCTGCACAATCGTCAAGTATTTCTTTGGTTGCTGTCTTACCGGGTTGAAATAATATTTTTTTGACACCCTTGTCTTTCAGGATGCGGATGGTGTCCTTAACATCCTTGCTGTTCAAAAGTACGTAAGCCGTGGAAGGAATCTTTGGTAGTTCGCTGAGGTCATTGTATACCTTTACTTCATAGTTGTCTGATTTTTTGGGATTAACCGGATATACTTTCAACCCCGCGTCCGATAGTGCCGAATAGATAGATTTGCTGAACACTTGTGCAGTTCCTGAATAGCCCATAAAAAGAATCTCTTTGTCCGTGAAAAAGCCTCTGCTCAATTTAGCCATAAATAAATATCTCCTTTCAAATAACTCTTTAGAAGCCATCAATATTTACGCAAAATTTGAGAATTTGTCTAGCCTTTTGACTCACCCTCAGCTTTTATTTTCCATAAAAACTTGTAAAGCGGTACAGTGAGCTTAAAATCATTCTTCAGGTCCTCTGCAATCTGCATGGTGAATAACTTGTCCTCAAGCTTTTTTGTACACATGAAGTAAATGTTCTTTCTCTGATACCATTCCAGAAGTTCTTCAGTCTTTTCCCCTTTATACAATTTTTTATACCTGTCGCCTTCCATGATAAATACGTCCTGTTTCCTATAGGCCTTGTCGGTTTTGATAAATTCCGGATCATGATCATCGATCAATTCTCTCAATCTGTCCATAGCCTGCTTCGATGCTGTATAGAAGCCCATACCGTAGCGGTACAGATGGGGTGTAATTTCAAAGAAGAAACAGGGATCAAAGGTCCAATCCCTCCCCACCCTCCTAAAGGTAATCCAGACAGAACTTTTGTAAGGAGTCTTATTCTTTGAGAACCGTACATCCCTGTATATCCTTGAAATGGTCTTGCTTATTTCCGCTCTGGTTTCGAAGCCGGGATCGATTGTCAGCATAAATCCGGACAGCTCCTTCACGAGCAGTTTGAAAGGTTCTACCACATATTTCAGGTAATCCGGCTTGTTTTCTTCGAACCAGGGCTTGCTATTGTTAAATTCCAACTCCAAAAGAAATTTGAACGTTTCAGGGGTAAATCCTGAAAAAGTTAATTCGCCAATTGTATCCATATTTCTCTCCCAAATCTTTATTTATTGTATATAGTTTTTTCTTTTGAATCATATATTCAGAATTACGATGATGATTGATGTAAGACATAGGCAGATATTGATGAGGCAAAGGAACCACACAGCCTGTTTTGAACTGAAACCGGCCTTTATGAGCCTGTAATGGATCTGACTCCTGTCAGCCTTGTAAAAAGGCTTTCCTTCGAGTGATCTTTTAATTACAACAAACAGATTATCCAGAATCGGGACTCCCAATGCCAGGATCGGGACAAATAACGATAGAACCGTAGCCTGTTTGAAAGCACCGTCAAGTGCGATGATTCCAAGCATGAATCCCATGAATCCAGCCCCGGCGTCACCCATATAAACCCGTGCCGGGGGTTTGTTGTATTTCAGGTAGCCCAGCGCCACACCGACGAGTATAATTGCCATCATGGCGGAACCTGACTGTCCGATGGACAATGCCACGATAAAAAGAGTCATGGCGGAAATCGTTGACAAACCTCCTGCAAGTCCGTCAAGTCCATCTGAAAAGTTTATAACTGTTGTTACTCCGAATATCCATGTTACGGAAAGAAGAAACTGCAGCCAGGTGGGAAGCCAGACATAGTTATGAGTAAATGGATTTGTGAAACCGGTGAAAACCACCCCCGCGAAATAGACGATTACGGCAGCGGATACCTGAAATATAAACTTCGGCAGTGCGGGGAAATCCTTGCCATGGGTTTTGAACCAATCATCCACGATGCCAATGAAGATGACCAGAATCGAACCCGATAGGATTAGTAGATTTTTTTTGGAGAATCCATTTAAGAAAACAAAAAAAGTAAATATGAACCCTGCGAAAATTGCAAGGCTGGCCAGATGAGGCACAGGCTCCGTATGAATCTTCCGTTCTGTCGGCATATCAACGAAACCGATCTTCAAGGCAAATTTTCTTAATGGCGGTATCAGAATAAACACAGTAATAAAAGCGATTAAAAATGCAATGAAGTATCTGATGTCCTCACACCCTTTGATCTATCATTTACTGTTTTCAAATACCAACTGACATTTATCCGCGCGGTATTTGGCAACAATGAATTCCACGGCTTGTCCGCTTTTGGAATACAGGAGGTTTTCTACCTTGATAAGCGGATGACCGGTTTGGACCTGTAAATATTGTGCTTCAGACTGATCAGTATATACAACCTCCAAAGAACTTTTTGTCTTGACAGGCAGAAGCGGATATTTCCCTCTCAGTATATCATAAGATGGCTTTTTTGCCTTTATATCTTCAATTATTTCCGGGAAAAGAACAAGTGGAATATAAGAAGTGTTTAAAGATAAAATGCTATTTTTATCCGCCGTGACAAACTTGACTTCGGCAAATTTTACTTGTTGGGGATTCTGCAGACCAAATATATTTTCAAGGAAGGGTATTTCATTTAGCTCGACAGAACGTAAAGACAATATGTCATGTTGTCCGGGGTTTTGACTATCAAGAATTGAATCCGTAAATCCTGTAAAGTTTTTAACATCTACCTTCGATTTAATTTTAGCAACGAAGGTACCTTTCCCTTTTTCCTTATATAGATAGCCATTGTTCGTTAACTCACTGATAGCCTGACGTACAGTCGGCCTACTGATGTCATAATGTTCGCAAAGCTCCTGTTCCGAAGGGATTTTGGATTCACCCTGGTATTCCCCTGACTCAATCTTTTTAATGATAAGATTCTTTAACTGGGAATACAAAGGCACATTGCTGTATTTATTAATCACGGTAAACCCTCCCTGTATACGTAAGCATAGCATCACATAATTACATCTTTACTAATTCTATATTATAAACAGTGGCAATTCAACAAAATTCTATCTAATTTTATAAGATGTTTTTTTGTTATTTCATACAAAGAAATGTTTATCAGAATGAAGAAATAAAAAAGACTGCCCCCGTATGCATGGGCGAGCAGTTGACGAAGTCAACGACCAGCCCCGGATGCATAGGCGAGCCATCTTTATTTTACATGGAAGTCTCTACACTTTAAGTTCAGTGGTTATGCCTTCCGTGCTGATACTTGCCAGCTTTGGTCTTACATGATCTTCTATGTATTCCTGCACCTGTTCCGGTGAACGACCAATATATTTTGAGGGCTCCATTACATCAAGCAACTCGTCCTTGTTCAGGCCAAACATGGGATCTGCGGCAATCCGTTCAATGAGATCGTTTTTAAGACCGTGAATTTTGACCTGCATTCCTGCATCCATCGAGTGGATTCTTATCCTCTCATGCAATTCCTGCCTGTCCCCTCCCCTTTTTACAGCCTCCATCATAATGTTTTCTGTGGCCATGAAGGGCAGTTCCTCCAAAACATGCTTCTCAATGACTCTCGGATAAACCACCAGGCCACTGGTTATATTGATATAGATGTTCAATATGGCATCGACAGCCAGGAATGCCTCGGGCACGCTGATCCGCTTGTTGGCAGAATCGTCAAGCGTTCTTTCAAACCATTGAGTGGCAGTGGTCATAGCCGGATTGAGAGCATCTATCATGACATATCTGGCAAGGGAGCCGATTCTTTCAGCACGCATGGGATTTCGCTTGTATGCCATCGCGGAAGAACCGATCTGGTTTTTTTCAAACGGTTCTTCCATCTCCTTCATACTTTGAAGCAGTCTCATATCATTACTGAATTTATTAGCACTCTGGGCAATACCGGAAAGAACGTTGAGCACCCTGCTGTCCTGTTTTCTGGTATAGGTCTGTCCGGAAACCGCATATACGTTATCGAACCCCATTTTTTGAGCAATGAGTTTTTCGAGCTTTTTTACCTTCTCCCCGTCATCCTCAAAAAGATTCATAAAGCTTGCCTGTGTACCTGTTGTACCTTTACTGCCAAGAAGCTTCATAGAAAAAAGCACATACTCAAGATCTTCCAGATCGATCATCAAATCCTGAATCCATAACGAGGCTCTTTTGCCGACTGTCACAAGCTGTGCGGGTTGATAATGGGTAAACCCCAACGTTGGCAAATTTTTGTATTCCATTGCGAAATCTGACAGTTTTAAGATCGTTGTGGCGAGTTTTTGACGGATCAGATTCATTGCATCGTGCATAATGATGATATCTGTATTGTCGCCGACATAACAGGAGGTTGCGCCCAGATGAATAATGCCTTTTGCCATGGGGCATTGTTCGCCGTATGCATGCACATGGGCCATGACATCGTGTCGGACTTCTTTTTCTTTTTGTTCAGCAACAGAATAATTTATATTGTCTTTGAATTGTTTCAATTCTGCGATCTGCTCTTCGGTTATATTCAGTCCAAGTTCCTTTTCTGCCTCAGCAAGGGCGATCCATAAGCTTCGCCAAGTCCTGAACTTTTTATCCGGTGAAAACAGCGCCTGCATCTCACTACTTGCATATCTTGCATTAAACGGGCTCTCATAGGTGTTTCTCAAAACAATGCACCTCCAGAATTGTTGCATTCGCTAACAAATTTATTATATCTTTTGAAACTAAAAAAATCCATATGCATAAAGTTCAAAAATGCTTTTTGTTACAGGCTATTTTTGCGCATATTCCCCTGCAAAAAATATGGGGAATCCGGTCTCCAAATATAGAGCAGGATTTGTTTTACAAATGGCTCAATCCATAAACTAATTCATCTGAATGGTCTCAAAAAAAGTGCGAGACCGTTTAGATCCCGCCAGATACTTATGAATATGAGATTTGTCTGCCGTAGCCAAACTGGCTCGGCAGCCGGTATCACCCCGAAGGATGTAACACACGAAAATTATAAACCTGATTATCAGGCAAAGCAAGTATTTGTTATTTAAATTCTTCATTACAGCTCGTCCAACAACTCTTTACTGCAATTCTTTTGTACGATTTTTTCAATTGATTCTATCCTTCGATTCTTTCCTGTGGTTCTTTCTTAAGATTTTATCCTACGACTTTGCTTTATGATTCCATCTTTCGATTCTTTCCTATGGTTTTTCCCTACGATTCTATCCTACGGTTCTTTACTATAGTTCTATCGTACGGTTCTATCCTATGGTTCTATCCTATGGTTCTATCCTACGTTTCTTCCCTGCAACTCTTCATAATATAAGAAAAGTCGAGGATTAATCACTGATAAGTCTTTTTATGGTAACAATCTGCACACAGATGCAGAGTAGTTCCATGGCGATTTTTAACTCGGAAACCGGTGGAAACGTCGGAGCAATCCTGATGTTTCTGTCCTGCGGATCCTTTCCATAGGGGTAGGTGGCACCTGCAGGCGTCATCACCACTCCGGCATCCGCTGCCAGCTTAACTATGGCCTTCGCACAGCCGGGAAGTGTGTTAAAGCTGATGAAATAACCGCCGTTGGGTTTATTCCAGGAGGCGATGTTTTTATCGCCCAGATTCGATTCCAACAAATCGAGCACCATATCAAACTTTGGTTTGAGTATTGCTGCCTGCCTTTTCATCTGCGCTTCTATTCCCGCCATATCTTTGAGATATCTGACATGACGAAGCTGGTTGATCTTATCAGGCCCAATGGTTTTAATGCCCATTTGTTTTCTGATCCTTACCAGGTTGTTTTCACTGGCGGCCATTACGGCAATGCCACTTCCCGGGAAAGTAACCTTGGAGGTGGAACCGAAGATATATACCCTATCGGCATTCTCCGCTTTTTTGCAGGCTTCCATGATATTTTTCAGCCTGTCGGGCTTGTCTGTCAGATGATGCACGGTATATGCGTTGTCCCAGAATATTCTGAAGTCCGGGGCAGCCGTTTTCATAGCTGCGAAACGGTCGACGACTTCATCGGAATAGGTAATGCCGTCCGGATTACTGTATTTTGGTGTACACCAGATTCCTTTAATAGAGGCATCTTCAGCAACAAGCTTTTCGACAGCATCCATATCCGGGCCGTCTTTTTTCATTTCAATAACAATCATTTCAATACCGAACAATTCACAAATTGCAAAATGACGGTCATATCCGGGGCTGGGGCAAAGGAATTTCACTTTGGGAAGCTTGTACCAGGGTTCCGTACTTCCCACCAGACCAAACATCATTCCGCGTGCAATAGCATCATACATCATACTCAGGCTTGAATTATTCCCTACAATGACCTCACTGGGACTTACCTCAAGCATTTGTGCGAAGAGTTCTTTTGCTTCCGGAATTCCATCCAGTTGTCCATAATTTCTAGTATCAAATCCACCTGCGGTTTTCATGCTGTCCGAAGAACTCAGTACATCCATCATGTCCATTGATAATGCAAGTTGATCCGCACCGGGTTTCCCTCTCGACATATCCAGTTTAAGCTTTTGATCTAAAAAGCCTTTATATTTTTCATTTAAGGAAATCAGCATTCCTTGAAGTTCATCTTTGCTTAACCTCGTAAAGTCCTTCATCAGTGGTACCTCCATATTAACTGCATTGTTGATATTTTAATATATTTATAAGAGATTTGCAACTCAAAGGTGCTAAAATTTCAAATAAAAATATCATAAATTTATAAACAATGCAATAATGCAGGATATATCTTGTGTTTATGCAAAAAGCAGAGACAAAAAGCAAAGATTATTTAAGTAGATTCATTCGTATGAAGCCATATAGAAATAGAGAGGACATCTTTTACCTCCCTTATAATTATATTTTGTAGGCTATGGCATCAATCTGAACTTTGAGGCCATTTGGACCCCCTTGATGTGCAAATTCTGTAGAGATTGTTTTCCTGGCCGGATAATTTCCCTTAAATCTTCTTTTGAAAATCTCCTCCATCACAGGAATATCCCAGACATCCCTAAGCAATACATCAATCTTAACGACAGAGTCAAGGGTCAGATTCAACTTTTCCAATCTTTCGCTCATATTATCAAGAGCGCCCTCAATCTGCATTTCTATTGACTGTCCAACATTTCCGACACAGAAACTAAGAAATACGAAATCACCTGCTTCAACAACTCCGGAATAAGCATATTCTTCATTCACATCATGTCTGATAATTCCACTCATTCGAATCATCTCCTCATTACCAATTATTGATTAGAGAATACCAAACATATGTTCTTTTGTCAATTAGGAAATGACCCGTCTTATGACTCTCATGAAATTCAATCCTGCGAATTTTTCTATGAAGCTTTCACGGTAATTCAACGTAAGGAGTCTTTCAAAAAGAAAATACAGGCTTTGCGTTCCCTCAAGACCTGAAGGTACACATTCGATTCCGTCAAAGTCGGAGCCAATACCGATATTGTCCTCTCCGATGATTGAACAGACATATTCGATATGCCTGATGACATCATCGACTGAAGCATTTTCAGAATTGTTGAGAAAAAATGGGTAAAAAGTGATCCCGACTACTCCACCTTTGTTTTTCAATTGAATCAGCTGTTCGTTGGAAAGATTTCTTGGATGAGCGCAGATGGATTTGGCATTGGAATGCGATGCGATGACAGGTGCAGCCGATAATTCAAGAACATCCCGATAGCTTGCTTCGCAAAGGTGGGAAACGTCGATGATCATTCCAAGCCTGTTCATTTCTGCAACCACTTGCCTGCCAAAGTCAGAAAGTCCTGCCCCGTGCGTCTCAAGTGAACCGTCAGCCAGCATATTGCGGTGATTCCAGGTAAGCAGCAGGCTTCTGACGCCAAGCCTGTACAACTGCCTCAGGACAGCCAGTTCACCGTTCAAGGCCTCTCCACCTTCTACAGAAAGAATAGCTCCAACCTTGCCGCATGCGATTGCAGCGTCCATATCCGCCGAATTCCGGCAGATGGACATTTTGTCTTTATTTTGTTCCTGAGCCCCGTAAATATAGTCTATGATGGATAATATGCGTGTCAGAGAGCTGTTCCTGAATTTGAACGGATTGGAAAACGCAGCAAAAAACTGAATACTTTCACCTTCTGCAAGGAGTCTTTTCAAATCAACCTGGCAATTGTTTTCAAAAAAATCAGCCTTTTGATCCAGTAAGACTGATGCAGTATCACAATGGGCATCCAAAACAAGCATCAGAATGCATCCCTTACAAGATTAATCTTATCCGGTAAAAACGTTTCGTTTTTTCTTTTACCAGTTACCTCTACAATATCAAACCGCATGTTCCTGACACCCAGGTTCTTATGCTTGATATATGTCCAGGCAAGGGCTTTGATTTTTTGCCTTTTTTCATAACCGACAGCTTCTATTGGCGTGCCAAAAAGACTGCTGGTTCTCGTTTTTACCTCAATAAAACATATATATTCATTTTCAGCGGCGATTATATCTATTTCACCATACCTGCCGGAATGATAGTTCCTGTCCAGTATTGCAAAACCATTCCTCACCAGATATTCCGCTGCTATATTTTCACCGATACTGCCGAAACCTCTCTTATTCATGATGACTACCCTGCAGTAGGGATTCATCGAAATTGTCATCCAGTTTGCTGACGAAAACGAGGATTTGTGCCACTACCTCATACAACTCTCGTGGTATTTCAGCTCCTATTTTCATGTAGTTGAGCGTATGTGCAAGATTTGCGTCTTCATATAAAGGAACATTATTTTCCTTTGCTTTGGCAATAATCCGCTCTGCTGTGTCTCCCCTGCCTAATGCAACTATTTCAGGTGCTCCGCCCTTATCGGAGGAATACCGCAACGCAGCTGCCTCTTTCATTTTTCCTTTTTGGTTTTCCATCGGAAGCCCTCCTAAATACGCATGTCAAGCTTACTGTGGTTTGATTTCATCATTTTTGAAAGAAGCTGTTCCAGCTTCAAAGGCGGTGTGGCAGAATCAATAATTGCATATCTTACATCCGCCAGCTTGTAGCCGCTTTCGGAAAAGCCCTTATACAGATATTTGATGTTTTCCTTGATGAAATCGTTGATTTCCTGTTTTTCTGTACGGAAGTTCATTGTAACATTGTTTTGCTTTACATCAATTAATGTTTCAAATCTGCCCATGTTATTGGTGTCCAATGAAATAAACATGACTGAATTATGCGGATCGATCCTCTTTTTGTTCTGTTGGCGTTTCATAATATACAACTCGGCTGTAGTGTTTTGTCCAGACAAATTAACGGGCATCTGATAGTATAGCACGTTATTGTTATTCAGCTGGCTTAGTAGTTTTACACTGTCGTCCAGCAGGTTTGCAGCCGCCGTAACACCTTCACCGCCGGAAAGCCCCGATATGCCGGAGTTGTGAATAGTGGTTCTGAGTATGTCAAGCTTGTCGTACAACTCATTATGTAATTTGCTCAAATCCTGCTCTCCGGTCAGTTTGCCTGATTCCAGCCTGACAAACAAGTCTTTGATGGCATCTTTCAATTTTGAAAAAGAACCTGAACCGGAATGATCAGATTTACTCAACCTGCTTGATGTATCCGATGTTGATGTATCCGATGTTGATGTATCCGATGTTGATATATCTGATGATGATATCTCTGATTTTGATGTAGCTGCTTTAGCTGCTGTGTCTGTCGTATCATCAGCCAGCTTGCCCGACATCCTGTTCGATACAGTTATTTTTTCATTAGAAACTTTAGCGCTGCTGCGGATAGATTCGGCAGAATCCTCCGGCATCCCGGTTACGGAAGTCATTTCGGAATCTGTAATGTGCCTGTTATTCAAGTGTTCCTGGGCAGAGGCGGCGGTTTCAGATGTATTTATTGACACTGCGGAGGTTTGAGCTTTGCCGTTTTTCTGAGCAGCAACTTTTAATGTGTTCAGTCTGGAATCTGCATCCGGTACTGTTGCCGTATTCTTTGATGCTGAAGAAGGAAAACTCCCCTTTACAGTGTCAATACTTTTCCCCTGGGGGTTGGAAATTGTGGTTTCTGTGTTCTCTGCAGCCGGAGATTTCTGTATTTGCCGGGTTGGCTGCGTTCCGGACATAGAAGAACTTGCCTCTATATTCTTTTGAGCAGCGGCTGTATTTAAATTGTTTGATACAGGTTTTTCAACAAGTTCTAGTGTTGAAGCTTCCGGGTTTGAGATCCCGTCGGTATTGACAGCTGTGGTGTTTTTAGAAGTCTTTTGAAGATTATTCAGATTCACCTGAAGTTCTTTTAATTGGTCTCCGAGCTTTAAATCGCCGTCCAGAAGCTTCGACAGGAGGTTCAGACTCGCCTGATCCGCTTGAATGCCCTTTTGTGTCATAAAAACGGCCTTTTCAGCATTCAAACTCTTATATTCCGTCATAAGGTTCAACGCATTTTCAAATTGCCCCTTTGTTGGCGACAACCCTGCCTTGATAAATTCTGCAGCCAGTCCCAGACTTTTTGCAGTTGTTTTTAAGTTGAGTGCAGCTAGAATATTTTTTAATTGATCGGGTTTTATTGCATTTATTTGTGAGGGGTCTTTTAAAGTCTCCAGTAAAAGAGTACCTTCTGATTTTGATGTGACAGTCAATGTCAGTGTTTGACCAACCTTTGCTTCAAGATCTTCTCCTGCGGCAGCTGATAGTACGGAGCCGTCAAAAAGCCTCAAAAGACATTTGTCCGAGGTGACTTCAAGAACTTTCGCCTTGATCACATCGCCTGTTTCAAGCCTGCTCATCAGATCGGCAACATTTGTCCTGATTGCAGCCTGGGCGTTCGGCAGACTGTCTACACGCATGGAGAAGCTCCTTTCCTGCAAGATGTTCTACCCGTATTTCTAGAGAAAATGTTTCGTGAAGCTTACTCTATGTATCGGACAAATACCGTATTTTTTTATAGCATTTATATGTTCCGGTGTCCCATAACCCTTGTGCTTTTTGAAGCCGTACTGCGGATAAATTCCGTCGGCCAGGTCAATCAAGCGATCCCTTGTCACCTTGGCAATAATGGATGCAGCGGCGATTGACACACTCAGTGCATCTCCCTTGATGATGGGAATCTGTGAAATTTCGACACTATCGAGTCTTACTGCATCAATCAGCAGGATATCAGGCCTTGGTTTCACCTGCTCAACAGCATCTTTCATGGCAAGCTTTGTCGCATTTAATATATTCACTTTATCAATGTCTTTTTCATCAATGATTCCCGTCCCAATTGAAATAGCCTGTTCTACAATAATTTTATACAGCCTTTCTCTTTGAGCCGGGCTTAACTTTTTGGAATCATTGACACCTTCAATCATACAGCCTTCAGGCAGCATAACACATGAAGCCACCACCGGTCCTGCCAGAGGTCCTCTGCCAGCCTCGTCGATACCGGCTACATATCTGAAGCCCTGCGTATATGCATGTTTCTCATAAATGCTCATCTGCAGCAGCCGTTCTGTCTCCTTTTGATGTGCAAGCTTTTGCTTTTCTTCTTTGTAAAGATCAATCTTTCCCATCTGTCGTTTGCACCTCTTTCCACATAGGTTTTTCAAGAGTGATTTTGCCAATTTTTCCGCCGCGGAATTCGTCCAGTACAATGACGGAAATCCTTCTTGTATCAATCTCTCCTCCGGAAATTACACAACCTCTGTTTTTACCTGCTTTAAGCAATAACTCGTAGCCTGTAAGCCCGCTTATTTCTGTCAATTTGAACCTTTGTGAAAACTGTGCGGGATACTCTGATGCAAGTCTTTCAATAAGCGCTGCAGCTACTTCGGTTACATCCATGATGTCATCTTTGATTGCACCTGTAAAAGCAAGATTTAATGCAGTCTTTTGATCATCAAATTTAGGCCAGAGAATCCCGGGCGTATCAAGCAACTCTATTTCAGGGTTGAGTCTGATCCACTGCTTGCCTCTGGTAACACCAGGTTTGTCCCCTGTAACGGCAACTGCCTTGCCGGCAATCGTATTGATGAAAGTGGATTTCCCGACATTGGGAATACCGACAATCATGGTACGGATCGGCCTGTTCAGCCTGCCTTTTTCCCTGTCACGCTCAGTCCGTTCCTTCATCATTACCCGGAGTGCTTCCTTTAATTGATTCAGCCCCGTACCCTTTATCGAATCTGCAAAAATGACGGCAGAGCCCCTGCTCCTGTACCACTTCTCCCATTCCTTTGAAACAGTAGGATCTGCGGTATCTGCTTTATTCAGGACGACAAGCCGGGGTTTGTTGTTAATGATGGCATCTATTTCAGGATTCTTGCTGCTGGCAGGTATCCGTGCATCCAGAAGCTCGACTACGACATCAACAAGCTTTAGATTCTCGGCAAGCATTCGTCTGGTTTTTGTCATATGACCGGGAAACCATTGTATATTCATTCAAATTATCCTTTTCGAAAAATTCTATTCAGCAAAACAATCAGTTGCCACTACTATTTATACAAATTAAAATATTCTTGTTCAATTCTATTTTAACATATGTTATGTAAAAAAATACAAAACAAATACAAAAGGGACCCAAGGTCCCTTTTATATAAATAAACTTTATTTGTTTTCGAGTTTTTCCTGGATCTTTGCCGCCTTGCCTACCCTGTCTCTCAGGAAGTACAGCTTAGCCCTTCTGATCTTTCCTTTTCTAATCACTTCAATATGATCAATTTTGGGAGAGTGAACCGGAAGGATTCTCTCTACTCCAACTCCATAGGATACCCTTCTTACGGTAAAAGTTTCTCTGAGACTTGCGCCCTTCTTTGCAATGACAGTTCCTTCAAATATCTGAATTCTCTCTCTTGTGCCTTCTTTGACCTTCAGGTGCACTTTTACGTAATCGCCTATGCTCAGGACCGGTAAATCAGTCCTTATCTGTTCCTGTTCCAATGCTTTTATTATATCCATATTTATTTCCTCCTCCCTTGCCTAGACGTTCATAAATGGTTGATAGACATCAGCGGACCGTCCGTATTACACACGCAGAACATTATATCACAGCATTATCAGTTTTGTAAATATATTGTACACAATTTGTTCTGAGTATATAATGTAATAAATTTAAGCTTTGGAGGCGATTTTCTTGATAAAGAATGCTGGTGAAATGATAAGTGAAATAAAAAATCAGATGCGCGGCGGAAAAGGCAGCATCGAAATGACCCATATTTTCAAGCAGGAGGAATTACTTGGTAAATCCAGAATGGTGGCAAAGATCACGATAAACCCCGGTAGCTCTATCGGAATGCATGAACACACAGGAGAAGAAGAGATCTATTATATAACTGGCGGCAAGGGTATTGTAAACGATAACGGTACCGTTAAGGAAGTTACCGCTGGAGATGCGATCCTCACAGGTAATGGAGCCTCTCATTCCATAGAAAATAATGGAACGGAACCACTTGTGTTTGTTGCGGTAATATTAGTCTATTAATTCAGCGAATTGTACCTGTGTAATCAGGCCTTTACACCAGGATGCACGGGGACTGTAATTGAAAATGACCTGGGTTCAGACATCCTCCTGGTCTTGCTCAAGAAGCTTTTTATCCTCTTTGGAAAGCACCAGTTCTCCATATAGGTCCGGCCTTTTCTGGCGGGTTCTTTTCAGGGATTGGAGCCTGCGCCATTTGTTAATGTTGGCATGATGTCCTGACAGCAGGATGTCTGGAACCTTTGAACCTCTGAAATCATAGGGTCTGGTATACTGAGGGTATTCCAGAATCCCGTCCTTATGTGATTCATCCGAATAGGAATCCTCGTTGGTCAAAACACCTGGTACGGTCCTGCTGATCGCATCAATAAGCACCATGGCAGGAAGTTCGCCACCTGTCAGGACATAGTCTCCGATTGATATTTCTTCATCAATGAGTTCTTCCAGAATTCTTTCATCGACGCCTTCATAATGTCCGCAAAGCAATACGATATGCTTATGCTCAGAAAGCTGCTCGACGATCCGCTGATCGAGTCTTTTCCCCTGTGGGCTCATATATATGAAATAGGGTTTGTATTCTAATTTTTCAATAATAGAAATATAAGCGTCATAAATGGGTTGAGCCAGCATGACCAGACCATTTCCGCCGCCATAGGGATAATCATCAGTTTTCTTGTGCTTATCCAGAGCAAAATCACGGATATTGTGTGAAGTTACAGACAGGAGACCTGCTTCCTGTGCCCGGCCAATGATACTGCTTCCGAGCACGGTATTAAATATCTCGGGGAATATTGTCAATACATCAAATTTCATCCTCAAACAATCCTTTCGGGATGGTTACATCTATTCGCTTCTGCTCTGGCAATATTGCACGTACTACACTCTTTAACGCCGGTAAAAGCAATTCCTTGCCTTCCTTG
>JAEWQC010000299.1 GCA_023399355.1 Bacillota bacterium
GCATTGGATGGAGTCCTCTGGAGGTATCCCGGTCATATTCGTCCTTCAGCGTAAGCGGATCGTACTCTGAGTGTCCTGTGACAAAAATCTGTCTGCCGTTCAGGGCAGATACAATGTACACACCAGCTTCATCGGATTCGGAAAGAATATTGAGTCTTGCAACTTTCTCTATATCCTCGTGTCTGACCTCGGTATGCCTGGAATGCGGGGCGAAAAAGCTCTCATCAAATCCCCTCATCAGCATCACATTCTGCTTTGTAACCTTGTGCTCGAACACACCCGACATCTTTTCAGGAATCGGGTATTTCTGCACGCCGTAGTGGTGGTACAAACCGGCCTGTGCGCCCCAGCAAATATGGAAGGTGGAGTAAACGCTGTGCAGGCTCCAGTCCATGATCTCCTTGAGTTCGTCCCAGTAATCGACTTCTTCAAAAGGCATGTTCTCCACGGGGGCTCCAGTTATGATCAACCCGTCGAATTTCTTATCCCTTACCTCGCTGAAGGTATTGTAAAACTTCAGTAGATGCTCCTCCGGTGTATTCTTGGGTTTGTAGGATTCCGGGTGGAGAAAGGTGACATCCACCTGGATCGGGGTATTTCCGATCAGTCTGAGCAATTGGGTTTCAGTAGCGATCTTGGTCGGCATCAGGTTCAGCAATGCGATGCTGAGCGGCCTTATATCCTGCATTTCAGCTCTAGCCTCTGACATGACGAATATATTTTCACCAGCCAACACCTCTGCCGCCGGTAAGCTATCAGGAATTTTAATCGGCATTGATTTCCCACCTTTCCTATACGCAAAACCAATCGTTTTACTAAGGTAATTTCAGTATTATACCATAAATACTTCTTCAGTGCATCCGATTCCTGCAAAAATCAAACCCGTTTCATATTCACTCTTTTATTCACTCTAAATGCGGCAACTATGCTTATAATTGTCACAAGCAGGAGGATGCCGTCCATTAAATAAACATTGGAGATAATATATCCTCTTTGACCTAATACCTGAAGCATACGGATACCGGCATGGATTAGAATGGCAACCGTGAAATACTGCCACTTTTTATCCGTTACCGCTTTGAAAACGAGTAACGATAACGCTACCTGAAGCACCAAAGCGATCAATCTTTCAATACCCAGGAAGAGAAATACACTGGAAGGCGAACCAGTGATCAGCTGGATTCCCTGATTAAAATTCTCAAGCTGCTGCTCATTCATAGCAGCAGTCATACTTCCGAGCTGGCCGCCATTGATCAAAACCGAGGTGGTCAGGTAGCTGATTGAAACGAATCCGCCCATCAATACCGCCTCGCAGCCGCCGTGGCCAATACCGTAAGAAATACCTGTACTCAGGCTTTCACCCTCTTCAACCCTTATCAGGAACTTAAAACCCAACAATCTTGCGACTTCCTCGAAGATTCCCGCTGCAAAGCCGCTATAGATCAAATACAGGACAGGACTTTTATAAATCGCACTCTGCGCCGGATCCTTCCCCAATACAAGTACATGCATGATATTCTCCAATATTACTACAAAGACAATGAATAATAGCGCGCCGAAAAAAGTCGCTTTTGCATTCAGCATTTTCTTGACAGCCATCCAAATGATGATGCCAATAGGTACTGCAATTGACAAAAATATTGAAATTGTCATGAAAGTAATAGACAACGTGCTTACATTTTGAATTTTTTCCATCCCTTTAACCACCCCTCTAAGCTCCACTGCATTATCACCTATACATTACCGCAAAAATTGAATAGTTATAAGCAAAAAATGATGTGATTTTTCAATAAAAAACGGATACTATAACATTATACCTCATGCAATTGGGTAAATTAAATTATTTGCTTGCTAACAATATAATCATAAAATGCGTTGAAATTCAAGGAGGATTGAAAATGTCCAATACACCTGCATACCTGGATGAAAATCTAAGTTTTGAGGAACGTGCAAAAGACCTTGTTTCCAGAATGACTCTCGAAGAAAAGGTCACCCAGATGCTCCATAAAGCACCTGCAATACCCAGATTGAATGTCCCCGCTTACAACTGGTGGAGCGAGGCATTGCACGGTGTCGCAAGAGCCGGTACGGCAACGGTGTTTCCCCAGGCGATCGGATTGGCTGCCACCTTTGATGAAAATCTCCTCCATGAAATTGCTGATGTTATTTCAACGGAAGGCAGGGCCAAATACCATGAAAACACGAGGAAAGAAGATCGTGATATTTACAAGGGGCTGACCTTCTGGTCCCCTAATATAAATATTTTCAGAGATCCGAGGTGGGGACGCGGTCATGAAACTTACGGGGAGGATCCCTACCTTACAGGAAGACTTGGAGTCGCATTTGTAAAGGGCATACAGGGAACGGATAAGAAATATCTGAAAGCAGCTGCCTGCGCCAAACATTATGCTGTCCACAGCGGACCTGAAAGTGAAAGGCACCAGTTTAATGCGGTTGCAACTCAGAAAGATATGCGTGAAACCTACCTGCCAGCTTTTATGGAACTGGTTCAGGAAGCAGATGTGGAAGCCGTCATGGGCGCATACAACAGGACTAACGGCGAGCCCTGCTGCGGAAGCAAGACCCTGCTGCAGGACATTCTTCGCGACGAATGGGGCTTCAAAGGGCATGTCACCTCCGACTGCTGGGCGATCAAGGATTTCCACGAGCAACACATGGTGACAAAAACCGCTCCGGAATCCTGCGCACTTGCCGTTAACAGCGGATGCGACACCAACTGCGGCAATCTCTACGGGAACCTCCTGATTGCACATAAAGAGGGTCTTGTAAAGGAAGAGACCATTGACCGCGCATTGGTCAGGCTCTTTATAACCCGGATGAAGCTCGGTATGTTTGATAATCCTGCAAAAGTACCGTTTACGGATACGCCTTACGAAGTAGTCAGCTGTGAGAAGCACAGTGATTTCTCCGTCGAAGTGGCTAAAAAATCACTTGTATTGCTCAAAAACAACGGATTGCTGCCGTTGGACAAATCAAAACTGAAATCGTTAGGCATCATCGGGCCAAACGCAGATAGCAGGCAGGCTCTTGAGGGAAATTACTTCGGTACCTCCGACAGGCATGTGACTGTTTTGGATGGAATAAGGGCTGCGGCAGGAAAAGATCTCAGGCTTTTTTATTCAGAAGGGTGCCATGTTTATAAGAAGACCGCTGGCTTGAGCGAGCCTCGCAACAGGTTTGGGGAGGCACTGTCCGTAGCCGAAAATTCGGATGTAGTTATCATGTGTCTTGGATTGGATGCAAGTATTGAAGGTGAAGAAGGCGATGACTCGAACGAGTTCTCCAGCGGCGATAAGTTGAACCTGGATCTTCCGGGTTTTCAGCAGGAACTGCTTGAAAAAATTGTTTCAGTTGGCAAGCCGGTTGTGCTTGTGCTTTTGTCAGGAAGTGCACTGGCAGTGAAATGGGCCGATGAGCATGTAGCAGCCATCGTACAGGCATGGTATCCGGGCGGACGCGGCGGAGAAGCGGTCGCATCGTTACTCTTCGGCGACTACAGTCCCTCCGGCAGACTTCCGGTCACATTCTATGCATCTTCAGAGGAACTTCCGGATTTCCGCGATTATGCAATGAAAAACAGGACCTATCGCTATATGACAACCGAAGCGCTTTATCCCTTCGGATATGGATTGAGCTATACGAAATTTGAATACGGTCCCATTAAGGTCAATGAAAGTATTCCGGCAGGAGAGTCGATCAGCTGCAGTACAACTGTGAAGAATACCGGCAAACAAGCCTCGGAGGAAACCGTACAGTTATACCTCAAGGACATGGAAGCAAGTGTCGAAGTACCAAAATGGTCCCTCAGGGGCATCCGAAAAGTACCCCTCAAGCCTGGCGAGCAGGCAGAGGTAAAATTCGAATTGACACCCAGACAGCTCGCGCTTATTGACAATGACGGGAAAGCAGTGCTTGAGCCCGGCAAGTTTGAACTGTTCATCGGTGGAAGCCAACCCGACGCAAGAAGCGAAAAGCTTACGGGCACAAAAGTACAAAATGCAGTATTTGAAGTAACAGGAAACAGGATGCAATTGGAATATTAAAAAACAAAATCAAAGAGAGGCGGTTCTTGCCTGGATTATTTCAAAATTCCAAGCAAAACCACCCTCTCTTTATCTTTCCCCTTGCCCTCCCCACTCATTGCCAGGAGCATCCCCTTTTGATATGATAGGGGTGGAGGTGTTATCATGATCCTTGAAGGCCTTCATGAAAAAGAGATTTTTTCGGAGCAGTACCCGTTCCGTCTTGTGGTTAATACCTTGGAGGATTTTCAGTATCCTTTGCACTGGCACAATGCCGTAGAACTGGTTTACAATACCGACGGAATTTGTTCGCTTTCCACTGCAGGTACGGAATATTATCTCGGTGGGAACGATCTTCTGTTGATACCCTCAGGCGAGATCCACGAAATCACCTCCTGCACAAAAGGCGGCAAAAGATACTTCATACAATTCAACATCTCCTCTCTTGACGGCTTCGGCGGTATCAACGACATTAAACCCTTCATGGAAAAAGTCATAAAAATAAGTGCTGACGAAGACATTGTGCTGCATAGCTCTGTAGTAACCTGCATTAACCAGTTGATCAGCGAATATGAAAAAAGAGATTATGCATATGCGCTCTCCCTGAATGCAAGGGTATTTGACCTGCTTGTAATGATTTCACGCAGCCTCGCTGCCAAGTCGGGCCTGTCGGGCGATACTGCCAAAGGGAGGAAAATGATTGGTCTCAGTCAGATAGACCGTGCTTTCGAATATATCGAAAAGAATCCCCCCTCCGAAATAACACTCAAGGACGCCGCAGATGCAGTCGGTTTCAGTGAATATCATTTTTCGAGGCTTTTCAAGGAGTATACAGGCCAGAATTTTCATAATTATCTGAACAGCTACCGGGTGAAGCAGGCTGAAAAGCTTCTGAGAAACAGCGATCTGCAAATCTCCGATATTGCGCTTGAATCAGGCTTTAACAGTCTGGTGACCTTCAACAGGATCTTCAGAAAAATAAAAGGATGTGCGCCAACCTTCTATCGTAAAGCAGGAATGTAAGGTTTGGGATTATTGTCTGTTAATCCTGAAGGTATCTATTAACGCAATCGATCTACTGCTTCAATGAATACATCCGGATGAAAACGATGAATATCATGATTGCTGGACAATTCAATCAGTTTGCAATCTCCTATCAATTTAACTGCTTTTCTTGCCTGTTCATCTGAAGAAGCCGCCATCAAAATTCCATCGTCCGTATAAGAATCCTTCACATGCAGGAAGACTGTCGGAACTTTGATATCTCGCATCAGCGTTTCATGACTAATCCCGCTGTGCCAGGAATAATCATAGAAATGATCTCCATACTGGAAATCATAGTTCCGGATAGTTAAAAACATAAAATTAATATCCTCCGGCATAAAGAAATACTGCACCGGCTCATTGGGATGTTTTTTGTAATATATCTGTGCGTAATTAGCCAGCCCGTTCATAGCGGAAGGCATATATAGCTTGCCACACAGACAATTTCTCATAATAAACTTCGGTAAAAAAGCTGTGGAATACTGACTCCACGTTGTATACAAGTATTTTCTTCGATTTTATCCCATGTTATAATATGAAAACGAGGTGAATCATGAATATTTACATTCTGTTTCTTTTTGCACTAATTCCAATACTCTGGCTCGTCATTTCCATGGGAGCATCACTGCTGAGGGCGCATATTGCTACCTTCAGCGTACTTTTAATCACCATTATGCTGGCTCTGGTCATCTGGGACATGCCGATCATCAATGCGTTTACGGCTGCTCTGGAGGGGGCACTACTCGGCGTATGGCCGATCATGATGGTTATTATCTCCGCCATCTTCACATACAAACTTGCATTACACACCAAAAGCATGGATCTGATCAAACAAATGCTATCCAATATCAGTACGGATAAAAGAATACAGGTTCTTATACTGGCATGGGGCTTCGGCGGGTTCTTGGAAGCCATTTCAGGCTACGGTACTTCGGTTGCCATCCCGGCAAGCATACTGATTGTGCTGGGTTTTGATCCTTTGTTTGCCGCAGTGATCTGCCTTATCTCAAATACCGTTCCGACTGCTTTCGGCGCCGTAGGAATAGCAGTAACCACATTATCATCGGTTACGGGTCTTGAAACACATGCACTGAGCTGGAATATTGCACTGCAGTTATCGCCGTTTATCCTGCTGATGCCCTTTGCTCTGGTAATACTGACATCCCGGAGCATAAAGGGACTCAAGGGTGTCGCTGGCATCACACTGGTTTCCGGACTGGCCTTTGTGATTCCTCAGCTTGCGGCAGCATACTTTTTCAACGAAGCTATGCCCACTCTCCTTGGCAGCATCTGCAGTCTTGCTGTAACGATCCTGTGGGCACGAATCTTTCACAAGGACAAATGCGCTTCCGCCTCCCTGCCTGTCAGTATTGGACAGGCTGTCACAGCGTGGCTCCCGTACATCCTTATTTTCCTTTTGATTATTATAACAAGCCCCTTATTCCCTTCGCTCAACAAGCTGCTTGAACATGTCAAAACAAGCCTTACGGTTTATACCGGTAAAAATCCCGGCCACCTCACTTTCAAGTGGTTAAGCTCTCCAGGTACGTTGATTTTCCTTTCAGCCATCATCGGAGGTCTGGTACAGGGAGCCAGGATACGTGAGATCGTCCGTGTTTTCATCGCAACTCTCAAGCAGATGACAGCATCAACCATCACCGTATTGTCCATCATTGCCGCATCCAAAGTCATGTCTTACAGCGGTATGATCGGTACGATCGCGGCCGTACTCGTAAAAGCAACCGGGTCCTTTTTCCCGCTCGTATCGCCGTTGATCGGAATGCTTGGAACTTTTGTAACAGGCAGCGACACTTCCTCCAATGTATTGTTCGGCGCCCTTCAAAAAGAAGTTGCCACCTCCATTGGGGCAAATCCTTACTGGATAGCAGCATCCAATACAGCCGGTGCCACAGCCGGAAAAATGATTTCGCCGCAGAGTATCGCAGTCGCAACATCAGCAACCGGACTTGCAGGCTATGACGGAAAGATATTGAAAAGCACAGCGAAATTCTGTATCGTTTATGTAATCCTGCTTGGTTTGATTGTTTACTTTGGAAGCAGACTGTTGTAAGAGGAATGGCAGTTTTCAGGAACCTGTAGCGCCGGGAACCGAAACTGGAACGGAAACTGGATCAGAAATAGGACCAGGACCAGGATCAGGATTAGGAACATTACCAGTACCAGGACACAATGCCTGCTGGGATACAAATCAAAGAGGCACTTTCAACAGCGGTAAGTCGCTAATTATCTCTCGCTGCCAGCCCGCAGCTTCGGCAGCGGCACATAGTATTTCGAATACCTTGTACCTCGCTTGTCCACAAGCAGTCCTTTCCTGTCCGGTACAAGCACGGTCGCTCTTTTGTTAATATTGTGAAGAAGGCCTGTCAGCTTTCTCTCTTTAAAATCAAATGTTACGGTATCTCCCAGCTTGAAGCCGAGCACTTTTGCGGCGATCTGCCTGTTTGTAGGCAGCTTGTGATAGCTGTCGGTGTGGCCGAATACATTGTTGGCCATCGTCTTGAACCGCTTGCCTTTGCAGCTGGATTTGTTGAAGAGCAGGAACTCAAGCACATGGCAAAGTTCATGTTCAAAGACCAGCAGCAGTGCCTCAAGACCACTACCCGTCTTAATGCCGCATACACTGTTGCTTTGAGAATGTTGCCCGTAATTAAGAAAGAAATCGACACCCAGCCTGATTTCAAGCACAAGGTCCTCCGGTCTGATCCGGCTGATGTTTTTGGGGCACATTGTCTTTCCTGCACTCTTCGTCATCTTTCTGGACAGTGAAAATTTCATCTTCCCCCTGTAATGATCTCTGAGCCAGTTCTGAAGGAAAACCTCATCATAGAGTTTGAAGAGCAGTGAAAGGTCTGATGTGGAAATGGAGGTGAGCTGCGGGCTTTTCAACGCAGCCGAATTATTGAAAAGGATCTCGATGATCTTTGTCCGATTGTTCTCTATGTCTTTTGCTGTTTGCTTTATCATAAGCATTTCAAGCATATTGCAGACCTCGTCCCCTGTATCATGGTTTTACTCTCTGCAATAGATTCTAGTACTTTTTTTAAAAATAGTAAATAATATTGCGAAAATCACCAGAACTGCAATATGAAGCAGGATGGCAAGTCCAGTTACTTTGATCCCTGTTGCTTTTGTGTTCGGATTGTTATTCCCTGACCAAGGCGGACTGAATCAAAAACTAACCGTCTGATGTGATTAAACCAGACTATTTTGGGTAAATACAATATGAATCAAGCATCCCGGAAAAAATAAGCAAATAACATGATAGGAGCCCTCATATTTATGGATTTGAATGCATTTTTCAAAATAACCTATGGCGTTTATATCATAACAACAAAATTCGAAGACAAGCTGAATGCCATGATTGCAACGGCTGTCTGCCAGGTCACGGCAGAACCTGTACAGATGACTCTTGGGATCAATAATGAAAGCCTGACACACGAACTCATTATGAAAAGCGGCTATGTCGGTGTCGGTGCATTAAGACAGGCGACGGACTTCAATTTTATCGGGAACTTCGGTTTCAAGTCAGGCCGCAATATTGACAAACTTCAAGGTATCGGTTTCACAAGCGGCACTACCGGTGTTCCACTGGTGACGGACAATACGGTCGCAGGATTTGAAGGCAGGGTGGTTGACAAAATGGATGCCGGAACACATACCATTTTCCTGATTGAGGCTGCTGACGCCAGGATATTTACTGAGGAAACCCCGCTTTCCTATGAATATTATCATAAGGTGATCAAGGGTAAATCTCCTAAATTTGCTCCGACTTTCATTGTCAACAAATCATAAGCGACTTGTTTTTAAGTGATGAATTGCACCTCTGCAAAATTCATCATTTTTATAGCAGTGGAGATTTCCTTCGCGGGTATTCCTGCCGGATGCTACATATATCTTGCAATATCTCCATATATTTCTCTGAAAATATTTATTTTTAAGGCTTAACAACAGTTGGAGTGATTCCGATACCCGCCGCAAGACTTGTGAGCCTGTTTAGCGTATTGCATCCTGCAACGCCGTCTGCGGTCAAACCCTGTGCACTCTGGAAATTAATTACTGCATTACGCGTCCCATTGCCATAGTAGCCATCCAGCCCGGAGCCGGTATAGCCAAGTGCATTCAGGGCGTCCTGAACAACAAGCACATATACTCCCGCACTGCCGATGCTCACCAGCGGATATCCCCCATTCGGGCATGCGGCAGGAGTCTGGCGCGTATCCATGTGGACCCAGGTCGGAGTCAGATACGCCGGTTCAACATAAGACCATACACCAGTTGATATTGCAGCATTGCGAAGCTGATCCCTCGTCACACTGTCAAGGTTCTGTCCTGCATCAAAAGCTACTCCTGCATAATGTTCGGACATGGGGTCATGCCCGCCTTCCCATATCCGTTTGAAGGCAAATCCCACGTAGATAGGCCTTCCCCATGCGTTCCTGGTTATATTGAAGGCCTCCATGGCCCGTCTCGTCGTCCAAAGCGTTCCGGAACGCGAACTGCCCCTGAACTCTCCAACTGTCAGCGTCCTGCCGATATTGTAGGGCATTGCATCGGTTTCAGCCAGCGTATAATACTCCATGGCATCATTTCTGTTATTATACACATAAATATTTGCCATCATGATCGCATCCTTTACATAATATTCTGACCCTTTTGTTTAAGCATCAACAGGGAATATTCCAAAACTGCAGAAAACAGAAACCAGATATTAAAGTACTTCCTTCTGCTCTTCCGGTGTTTCCCCCTGTCATTATATGCAAAAAGCCTGCCGGTTGTTAACGGGGCAGGCTTTGATCAAGTTCCAGGATTACCGCTTCTAAAAGTGGGAGTTCTTCCTGATAACTTCAGGCAGAGTGGAGTCCCTGTTTGAAGCTTGATGTTCACTACTATTCCTGTGCAATTTAATGACCGGCCAAAAAGCATGGCCTAAATTGTGAAAATGAGAACCTCATATGGCATGACAGAAATACCCTCCTTCAGACAAAGCATCTGCCCGCTTTCACGCATTGTGCCCAATAGTACGGCAGGGGCCGCAACTTGCCCTCCGGCTCTCTCTGAAGTTAGCAGCTGCGATTCCCTCCGGGAAAATTGAAGTGTTTTCCCGGTAAAGTTCAAGAGGACAAGTACCCTTTCATACTCGTCTTCCCGAATATATACAAGCATATCCGGCAAGTACTCCTCGACGAACCTGATGCTCCCGGCCTGCAGAACATGATGCTCTTTGCGCAGCCAGATAAGCCTGCAATAGAACCGGAGCAGACTCCCCGCCTCCTTTTGCTGCAAATTCACATTTTTCTTCCTGTAATCTCCGGCAACAGGCAGCCAGGGTCTGGCAGTGCTGAAACCCGAATTCAGGGAGTCGTCCCACTGCATCGGTGTCCTCGCCAAATCGCGGCAAAACCTTCTAATCGGCCAGGTTCGCTTGCTTAACGGATCCTGCAGTTCATTTCTCCGGAGTTTGCCACCGGTCATGCCGATTTCTTCCCCATAATATATAAACGGCGTACCCCGAAGAGTAACAAGCAGCGTAGCTGCCGCCCGTGCCCTGGCATCCGTCCGTTTGCCTCTTCGAATCCTTAAATAATGCCTCAGATTGTCATGGTTACTAAAGGTAAAGTTGGGCCAGGCATACTCCGGCAGAGTTTTATACCAATCCGTTATGGAGTGGTACAGTTTTCCTGCATCCCATCGTTGGAAAAGGAAGTTGAAGTTAAATGCCATATGAAGACCGTCACCGGCATTCCCATAATATTGCGCCGCTATACGGGGATCGTCTGCATAAACCTCGCCGACCATCATTCTCTCTGTATACGAATCGGTTATTTCCCTCAGGTTCCTGCATATTTCGATAGTATCCGGCCTGTTGCGGTCGTACAGATGCTTTTGAAGATCCACGCTCTTCAGGGATAGCGGATTATTACGGAATTGATCATCCTTGATAAACCAGTTGATCACATCCAGCCTTAATCCGTCAACGCCCATGTCCAGCCAATAACGTACGAGATTAAACATTTCGCGTCTGAGCTCCGGATTTCTCCAGTTGACTTCCGGCTGGTGCCTGGTAAAAGTCCCCAGATAAAATTCACCGCGCTTCTGGTCATACCACCACGCATTTTTCAGTTCGAACTGCGCAAACCAGTTATTCGGCCGCCTCCCTTTAATCCCAGGATGCCAGATATACCAGTCCGCCTTTGGATTTGACCCATCCTGACGGGATTCCACAAACCACGGATGTTTGTCCGAAGTGTGATTGAGCACCAAATCAATAATTACATGTATCCCGCGCTTGTGCGCTTCAGAAAGAAGTTCCCTGAAATCGTCCAGCGACCCGAAAATCGGATCGACATCCCTGTAGTCAGATATATCATATCCGAAATCTCTCATCGGCGAACGAAAAAAAGGCGAAATCCAGATGCCGTCAACGCCAAGAGAATTCTCCGTGCCGTCGTTCAGATAATCCAGGTTCGCCGTTATCCCTTTAAGATCGCCAGTGCCGTCGCCATTGCTGTCCATGAAGCTCCGCGGGTAGATCTGATAAATGACTCCGTCCTTCCACCACATAAGCCACCTCACTCGTTCGATTGCGTACAATTCCATTTTATCACAAAGCAGCCTGCAAGCCTATTGAATTAGTTGTGCAAAGTCCTGACCTTCTACTTTCTCCGGCGTCCGCTGCTGCACAGCAATTGCCTCTTGGCATTTTCCCGTGGCTGTCTTCCTGCCGCTCCTTGAATTGTCAGAAACCTCTCCCATAGTTAATTGTCTGCCTTACTCTCTTAGCTGCCTTACTCTCTTAGCTGCCTGTCTGCCTTCAGCTTTTTCAGTTTGCTGTGGTAGGATAGATAAATCGGGGCAAGAGCAAAAAAGAGAACAAGGGCTACTATGGCACAAATAAAATTAGTTGGAGCAAAAGTGTTTTCCTTTATCAAAGACATAATAAAATTAATTCCTACGCCAAATGCACTTACAGCAAGTAAAACAACCATAAAAGAAGAGACTCTGCTGATATGTGCGATTTTTGAGTCAGAATCAGTGAAGATGTCAAAAGGCCCATCTGCTGTCTTTTTCCTGAAATAGACCCAATTCAAGTAGGTTGACACACATTCGATGCCCATTTCTTCCATGAATCTTATATAGGCAATGCTTTCGGGATGTCTGGAATGGTTCTTCAGAAATTCGATCCGATAAGCATATTCTCCGGGTTTTCCTTCCTCAAACAAATATTTACACCAGGAATAATGAATTAGGTTCATACCTATTGCAGCCATTTCATTCAGCCATTTTTCCTCCTTTTCATAAGCAATCATCCATTTTCGAACCACATGTTTCATTTCCCGTCCTCCTTTACGATCCTGCTTCCATTGTCCAGCAGTTCCTGCAGTCTTAGCAGTTCATCCCGGACAACCTGTCTGCCTCTATCTGTAATCTCATACTCCTTCTTGCGGCTGTCCCACTCATTCTCGACAGCCCTTATCCATCCTTTTTCCATTAATGTATTGAGTGCTCCGT
>JAEWQC010000004.1 GCA_023399355.1 Bacillota bacterium
ATCAACGGCTGTAGTGTGAGCTTTAATATTTTATAGTTCAGCAACTCGGGCGAAACACTGTAAACAAGTTCAAATTTATTCTCGTAACGAAAATTCTGTATGGACATATAATTCTCCAAATGCTGCATTTCTTCCTTAATAGTGACCAGTACCCTGTCACTGATGCTGTACCGGAAGAGGAGCGATAATGCCTTTGACATTGCAGCAATTTCATGAATCCCGTGGTATAAAGCGGCTCCCCTGATCGATTCGAGCGTATTATATAAAAAATGCGGGTTGATCTGGTTCTGCAAGGAATTCAACTCTGCTTCCTTCTGCCTGAGTTTGATTGTATATATTTTATTTATGAGGTAGTCCATGTCGGAGATACCATGTACGCCCTTGACAGTTTGTTTTCCCTCCAACAGCGGTGATTGTCCGCTTACACCGGGTAATTGACTCTCATAATCGGAGATGACGGTGGTTAATTCGTTGATTGGTTCCACCAAACGAAAGGTTACGGCAAGATAAATAAAGAGAATGACAGGAAGAGCAATCAAACATGCTATCATCAATGGGCTTCGCATCCACAAGCCTTCGGATACGTTCGATACCGGATTAAGATCTATAAATACCCAGGAGAGACTTGGATACCGGAAAAATGTCATATAGTAACTGTTCCCGTCAAGACTGATCCGTTTAAAACCATTATCCAGGCTACCCATGGACTCTTTGATCTTATCATCCACCATTGTCGTAAGTTTTCCCTGATTGCGGCTATACAGGATATTCCCTTCAAAATCGATGATAAGCCGGTCTGTGAATGTCTTTGAGGCAGGGGAAATATCGATGGCATCCGTAAACAGGTCATAGCTGAAATCAAACAGCAGTACATTTTGGGAAGCTGTGCCCTGTGGACCCGCTATCGCTTGTGCCATACAGAAAACCGCCTTGTTTTCACCCTCTGCATAAAACCGTTGGATTGTTCCAAGAACCTGAACAACGTCCGGCTTTGTGACAGCACGGTGGAACCATTGCTGTGAAGCAGGGTTGTTGATAGCTGCATTTTCTGATTTGGAGCCGTAGGATGCTCTAATTCCTTCTTTTGTAATGACGTAAGCAGCTGAGAGTGTATGGAGCTGACCGGAGGTCATATTTTTTTTGACGGAATTCATCAATAAGGTTGAAAGCTCTGCGCTATTACCGCATTCATTGCCGGTGCTCAGCAGTTCTGTGGACAGAGAAGCCGCCGAGGCGCTTGCAGCAAGCTTCAGGTCTCGGATATATCTTTCCATGACCGTTTTTTCCTGCTCAACATTTGCAGAGGCCAGACTATAAGCATTTTCCTCAGAAATCGAACGAGTTTGAAAATATGCTGCCGCTACAAATAGGATGTATGGGAGCAGCACCAGCAAGAAGAAATATGCGGTAAATCTGGACCGCAGCTTCATATACATGTTGCTGACTCTTGTAGCCTTGTCCGGCTTTTTGCTGAATTGTATATGCAACGGCTTCATGATCTGCCCCCTTATAGCATATTTTATATAACTATTTTTAAAAAAGCAAATAATATACGATAAAAAACATCTATTTTTTCCCAGTCATTAGTGATATTATATTATTTATATGATTTGCAGATAATGCAACAGAATATTTGTTTGTTTTTGCTTATCCTCATAAGCGTGGTTTATTTATCTGAATCATGGTTTTTAATGCTTGATTATGAAAACAAGGGGTGTTTCTATTGAGTTTATTTAGTAACAGGCCTGGTCAAAAACGTACCTCTATCGGAATAATATCATTAATGCTCTTTATAGTAATGATTTCCGGCATTCTGTCAGGATGCTATTTTTTCCCAAAGGAGGAAGAGGTGCTCGCGCCGCCGATCAAGGAGCCTGATAAAGTTTCTTATGAGACTATTGAGGTGAAGAAGGGCACGATAGAAAACGTGATCAGGTGCACTGGCACATTTGCTTCCGTATCGCAGAAGGATCTCTACTATAAAGAAAGGGGCGGCAGACTCGAAGAGGTATTTGTCCATCTTGGAGACAAGGTGAAGAAGGGAGAACTGCTTGCCCAGCTTGAAACAGATACAATCTCAAATGATATCAAGCTTCAGGAGATTGAGATGAAGAAGGCTCAGATTGCATATGACAGTGAAAAGACGCGCCTCGACATTGAGGGTGGCAGCAAGACGGCGCTTGAACTGGATGAACTGAATCTCCAGGAAAGCCAGATCAGGCTGGACGACCTTAAAACCCAATTGGACCAAACCCGATTGATATCGCCAATTGATGGTGAGGCGGTTTACATAACTGATGTAAGGCTCGGAGAATTTATCAATGCGCATCAGACAGTTGTGAGAGTAGCCGATCCAACCAAACTGCAACTGAAGTATTCTGAGGATAAGGTTTCCTCGTTCAATCTTGGAATGAAAGTAACTGTTGAAATAGGGGATAAACAGTATGCGGGTGAAGTTGTCATGACGCCGGGTAATCTGCCCCCGGATGCAGATGATGAGGCCAGGAAATCAATCATGCTGAGTGTTGAGAAACTCCCGGCAGATGTACAGGTAGGGGATTCTGCCTCAATAAACCTGACGCTTGAAAGACAGGACAATGTCATCGTTGTGCCAAAGCAAGTGATTAATAGTTTTGTTGGCAGGGAATTTGTAAATGTCCTGAAGAACGGTATCAGGGAAGAGCGTGATGTCGAGCTGGGGATACAGAGCGATACCGAGGTGGAGGTCGTGAAGGGCCTTGAAGTCGGAGAAATCATTATTGTAAGGTAAGGCTTTTGCGGTGAAACCAATCAAACATCGCAATATGCCCGGAATAGGGGGCGCTTAATTTGCTGCGGATTGTGTTGAGGAGAATGTTCAATAACCTGTGGATGGTCACCTGTCTGCTGATTGGCTCTATACTGGCCACAGCACTGGTTAGCTGCATTCCAATATATACCGATGGCATCCTGCAAAGGATGCTTACAAAGGATTTGGAGCAATATCAGCTCGATTCAGGCAATTTCCCGGGTCAATATGATGTAAGGGCCAGTCTGGACTACCAGTATAAACAGGAGGACAGGGTAAATGCACTGAAGTTCTTTAATAAAAGGATTTTGAAGCAGAATATACCCGGGATAAATCTACCGGTTATCACGCTTTCTCAGGAGATCAAGCTTGGAAATTTATACGTCCCGGTCGAAAAAGCCAATAATGATGAGGCAAATAGTGATAGAATGTTTGCGCAGCTTGGCGCAATATCGGGTCTTGAAGAACATGTTACGATAACGAACGGAAGAATGTTTGCCAAAGAGTCAGTCGACGGCATATACGAGGTGATAGTCAGCCAGCAGGCCATGAAAAAGATGAATCTTCTTCTTGATAAGGTCTACACGGTTACTGATCCGGTGGAAGATTACAAACCTTACAATAAAGTCAAGGTCGTTGGTGTATTTTCTGTAAAAACGACAAGTGATGTATTCTGGACAAAAGATTTCAGCACACATGATCAAGAATTCCTGATGAATTACAAGCTCTTTAGCAAGTCCTTTCTCTCTGATGAAAACGGACTTCTGACGGAGGCGGAGTGGAACTGTTCCTTTGATTATCACAAGATCACGCTGCAAAATCTGACATCGATTATAAAAACATATGAGGCACAGCAAAAGTGGTATGCGAAATACAGAGGCAGTCTGGAATTTTCTATGCCTGCCATTGAGATACTAAAGAATTATGAAGAACGAGCGAAGCAATTAAGGTTAATGCTCTGGGTTTTAACCGTCCCGGTATTGCTTATGCTGATATTCTATATCTTTATGGTCTCGCAGTTGATTATCGGCAATGACGAAAACGGCATTGCGGTCATGAAAAGCAGAGGAGCCAGCAAGAACCAGATATTCCTCGGTTATCTGGCTGAAAGCTCATTTATAGGTGTGGTTGCGTTTATGATCGGACCGCTGTTGGGATTGGTAATCTGCACAATATTAGGAGCTTCCAACGGTTTCCTTGAGTTTATACAGAGAGCTGCACTACCTGTTTCGCTCACCAGAAACGTTTTTGCTTATTCGCTGGCCGCTGTGGCATTTCTCACAGTCACCATGCTGGTGCCTGTTGTTGCATCCTCTCGAACTACGATAGTTAAGCATAAACAAGACAAATCCAGGGCAAAAAAGGCGCCTCTGTGGAAGAAATTATTTTTGGACATCCTTATGCTCCTTATTTCAGGATATGGACTCTACAGATACCAGCAACAGCAAGCAGTGCTTGAGACAACCGGTATTAAGGCAACGGACCTGAAAATCGATCCATTGCTGTTCCTGATCTCAACACTTTTTATCCTTGGTGCGGGACTTTTATTCCTTCGGATTTACCCATATCTCATACGTTTCATTTATTGGATTGGCAGGAAAGTATGGCCGCCGGTAATGTATATTTCACTTGTACAGGTCGGAAGATCCAGAGGGCAGGAGCAATTTTTAATGCTGTTTATCATTCTGGCGATTTCTACAGGATTGTTCAGCGCAAATTCCGCAAGAACCATAAACAAGAATAATGAAGATAAGATCAGTTACTCCCAGGGAGCTGATGTAAGGCTGATGGCACAGTGGCAGAGCAACCAGCCTCCCGCAGGCGGATTGCCCGGTCAACAGGATGAGGACGCACAGCAAAATTCCAATCCAATCCATTATTTTGAGCCGAATTATGACAACTTCTCCAATCTTTCAGGTACGGAGCAGGCTACCAAAGTGCTAATGGAGGAGCATGGGCAAATACAGACAGCTACGCAGACGATCAGTGAAATCAATATCATGGGGATCATCCCGGATCAGTTTGCAAAGGTAGCATGGTTCCGACCCGACCTTCTGCCATACCACTGGTATAATTACCTGAATTTGATGACGGATGCGCCAACGGCGTTTTTAGTTTCTTCGGATCTCAAGGGCAAGTACAACCTTGCCGAAGGAGACACCATCTATATCTCATGGGGGAAGCAAAGTTATCTGGAGGGCATCATTTACGCTTTTATCGATTACTGGCCTGCCTATAATCCCAACCCTGAAATAAAGGGAGGAGAAGGGCCTTCACTGGTTGTCGCAAATTTGTCTTATATACAGAATAAATTGGCAGTACAGCCTTATGAAGTTTGGATAAAGAAAAAGGACGGCGCTACCGACAAACAGATAAATGATGATATCATTAAAAAGAATCTGATAATAAATAAAATCCAATACAAAGATCAGGAAATGGTCAGAATGAAAAATGATGCGCTTATGCAGGGGATGAACGGCATGCTGACCCTGGGCTTTATTGCGGCAATGATCATCAGCATGCTCGGCTTCCTTATTTATTGGATCATATCCATAAAAAACAGGGTTTTACAGTTTGGCATTTTGCGGGCGATGGGCATGTCCATGGCCAAGGTGATAGGAATGCTTGTCTGTGAACAAATTCTTGTGTCAGGTGCAGCGATATTGCTTGGCATTATCATTGGAGGTCTGACCAGCGATACCTTCATCCCTTTGCTGCAGATTGCATACAACTCCGCGGAACAGGTTCCGCCATTTAAAATCATGGCCAATGCCGGCGATTACATTAAAATATATGCAGTAATAGGAACGATGCTCTTTATGGGCTTTCTGATACTTTGGCGGATCATATCGAAAATAAAGATTGATCAGGCTGTCAAGCTGGGAGAGGACTGATTTTATTTGCAGGAGGCAGGTATGAGCGAAATCATCAG
Source organism: Bacillota bacterium (assembly GCA_023399355.1). Taxonomy (GTDB): domain Bacteria; phylum Bacillota; class Clostridia; order Acetivibrionales; family DTU013; genus UBA1305. Next base: position 5,721 of record JAEWQC010000004.1, read on the forward strand.
AACCGATGGGCTGGCAAGAGACTTCAAGTCAGGCAGTACAGTGGTTCATGCATTGAAAAACATATCCATACAAGTGGAAAAGGGGAAGCTTACGATCTTAAGAGGACGTTCCGGTTCGGGAAAGACTACACTCATCAACCTCTTGGGCGCGCTGGACAAACCTGATTCAGGCATTATTCAGTTTAACGGGAGCAATATCACTTCTGTCGGTGAGCATTTCAAGAATGAATTGCGGAGGAAGCACATGGGTTTTGTGTTTCAATCCGTCGCGTTGATCTCGATGATGTCGGCTTATGAAAATGTGGAGTTTGGACTCAGGATAGCCGGTTATAATAAGAAACTCCGCACGGATCGTGCAAAAGAGTGCCTTTCGCTTGTGGGTCTTTCCAAGAGAATGAATCACAGGCCCCAGGAACTTTCAGGAGGAGAGCAGCAGCGTGTTGCCATAGCAAGGGCAATCGCACATCAGCCCGATATTATCTTTGCCGATGAACCGACGGCTGAGCTGGATACACATATGGGCTTACAGGTTGTCAGGCTGTTTAAAAGCCTTGTTGAAAAGGAAGGATTGACAGTGGTCATGACAACGCATGACCCGAGTATGATAGATATAGCAGATCATGTGCTGACGCTGGAGGATGGTGAGATTTCAAATGCAAGATGAAGAACGTGCAAAAATGATAGAGTGTGAAAATCTGGTCAAGATCTATAAGACCAAAGATATAGAAGTCGTGGCACTGCAAGGGCTTGACCTGATTGTTGAAGCCGGGGAGCTTATGGCCATCATAGGGAACAGCGGAAGCGGAAAAACCACCCTGCTGAACATGCTTGGAGGACTTGACAGGCCGTCTGCCGGAAAGCTGCTCGTTGATGGACGCGAATTGTTTAAATTTAATGATTCACAGCTTATCAAGTATAAGAGGGATACGGTCGGATTTATCTGGCAGAACAATGCCCGAAACCTCATTCCATATCTTACTGCACAGGAAAATGTAGAAATGCCCATGCTTCTATCGGGAAAAGAAGGCAGGAGAAACAGGGCATTGAGTCTGCTGGACCTTGTTGGGCTGCTCAACAGGAGAAACAACAAGCTCAGCCAGCTTTCGGGCGGTGAGCAGCAGCGTGTTGCGATCGCCATAGCACTGGCCAACAATCCGAAGATTTTGCTCGCTGACGAGCCGACCGGCTCCGTTGACACCAGAACTGCAGCAGCAATCCTGGATGTTTTCCGCGAATTGAACACGACACTGGGTATAACGGTCGTCATTGTAACACACGACAGGCAGATTTCCCACAAGGTGGACAGGGTGGTCGCCATCAGGGACGGCAGAACCAGCAGCGAATTCATCAGAAAGAAATCCTATGCTGAGGAATTGGCTGAAATGGGAAGCGGAATTTTTGGGAACCATGCCGAGGATACCCACGAGGAACTTGTAGTTCTTGACAAGAGCGGCAGGCTTCAGATACCTTCCGAATATATTAATGCACTCGGCCTGAAAGGCAAAAACAAAGTCAAGATGGAACTTGACGGAAACAAGGTTGTGCTTTACTCGCCTGATGATACGGATAAGGCAGTATAATCGAGTGCGTTTTTAATAACCACATTTCAAAAAAGGTGACAATATACCGGGGCAAAAGACATCCCCATCTACATAGATGTTATGTACCAATTTGGTTTTCAAGCCGCGAGCACATCTCTAGCCCCCAATGCAGGGCGACAGCAAGCTTCGCTTGCGACCAGCCCGGATGCATGGGCGAGCAGCAAGCTTCGCTTGCGACCAGCCCCGTTGAAACGAAACTAGTGCAAAATTTCCTGAGGAAATTTTGCACCCTGGCAAGAAAACTTTTCTGCAATCGAAAATTTTTCTTTTAAATCTATGCGTTATAAAATTACATCTTATTAGAATAATAGTTACTAAGTGTAATTGCCAACACAAGCTCTAATAACAAAACCGATGCTACCATTATGATGGCAATTACATTGACTTGCATAAATCCCATGGACAATACAATTACTGAGAGCACATAAACAACCACCTGATTAATCTTGGCTCCGACTTTTTCGCGAATCCGCGTATTCCGTTCATCGTTTACCTCTATATTCTTTTTTCGCGTGAACTCTTCGTTCTCTGTTTTTGTAATAATACACGCACCAATGAAATTTCCAATGCCAAGACAAAATATGGCGGCGCCTAAACCGATAAACAAACCGGAAATCATTTTTGACTTTTCCTCAACCAAGACAAATTCGCCATAGTAAAATGATGATACACCTATTACTGCCATCAGCAGGTAAAGCCAGATTCTATTTTTTTTCATTATTTTATTCCTCCTCATAGATAAATATGTCTTCTACGCTCATTTCGAAATAACGCGCTATTTTGAATGCAAGGGTAATGGACGGATTGTAGCGCCCATTTTCAAGTGACCCTATTGTTTGCCTGGAGACTTCCAGGGCTTCTGCAAGGTCTTCCTGCCTTATGCCTTTTTGCTTTCGTATCTCTTCAAGCCTGTTCTTCAAAAGAACACCTCCTTTATTTACATGGAAAGCTAGCTTTACATAGAATATATCATAGCGGTATTTAGATGTCAAGCTAACTTTCCATTTAACTTTTATGGCAGGCTTAGCAGCTTTAAAACACAATGCCCAGCACGGGGCAGTTTATTACTAAGGTAAAGCGGATTAATGATATCACCGGGTCATGCCGGAAATCTTGGGGCACAAGCTTCGACTCCTATTTGAATTTGAGGATCAAGTATAAAGTCCTATGTTTGAAAGTTTTTAATTGTGGTTAAAATAAACTGGAATCTTAAATAGTTTCCTGCTGGAGAGAGGAGTAAAGAAATGAAACAATATCTTGAAATCGAAAGTGTATTCGCAAGAGAAATTCTTGATTCAAGAGGAAATCCGACGATTGAAGTTGAAGTGATTGTTGAGGGCGGATTTGTCGGCCGGGCATCTGTGCCGTCGGGAGCCTCGACCGGTGCGTTTGAAGCTGTTGAACTGCGCGATGGGGATGAAGGCCGGTATCTTGGAAAGGGAGTACTTAAGGCTGTTTCGAATGTCAATGAGGTGATTGCTCCTGAAATAGAGGGGATGAATGTTTTTGACCAGACAGCCATAGATAATAAAATGATCGCACTTGATGGTACGCCAAACAAGGGCAGACTTGGCGCGAATGCCATACTTGGCGTATCACTGGCCACAGCAAAGGCTGCATCGGAAGTATTGGGCATAAGCCTTTATCAGTATATCGGCGGAGTGAATGCGAAAATGCTGCCGGTACCGATGATGAATATCATAAATGGCGGCAAGCATGCGGATAACAGTGTCAACATACAGGAATTCATGATCATGCCGGTCGGAGCGGATTGCTTTAAAAGTGCATTGATGATGTGCGCGGAGGTTTTTCACAATCTGAAGAAGGTATTGAGTTCAAAGGGCTACTCTACAGCTGTAGGAGATGAAGGTGGATTCGCTCCGAACCTGAAAAACGACGAGGAAGCCATTAAAGTAATACTGGAAGCGGTTGAAAAAGCAGGTTATACGCCTGGGACGGACTTTAGGATTGCGATCGATGCAGCTGCCACCGAGATGTACCAGGAGGATGGCACGTACTATTTCTGGAAGTCGGACATCCGTATGACAAGGGATGAGATGGTAGAATTCTGGGCTGACCTGGCTGCAAAGTATCCGATCATATCTCTTGAGGACGGTGTCTCGGAGGAGGACTGGGAAGGCTGGAGGCTTCTGACACAGAGGCTTGGCAACAAGATACAGCTTGTGGGGGACGATCTTTTCGTCACAAATACGGAGCGGCTTAAGAAAGGTATTGATATGGGTGTGGCCAACTCCATACTTATCAAGGTGAACCAGATCGGAACGCTGACCGAGACGCTTGACGCTATCCAGATGGCAAACAGGGCGGGCTATACTGCAGTTACGTCGCACAGGTCGGGGGAAACCGAAGATGCGACTATAGCAGATATCGCCGTAGCGGCAAATTCAGGGCAGATTAAAACAGGAGCTCCGTCAAGGACAGATCGCGTAGCTAAATATAATCAATTACTACGAATCGAGGAAGAACTCGGTGATGCGGCAATATATCCCGGACTGGATGCCTTTTTTAACCTGAGGAACAAGTAATGCGTGGATCATATGTGCTTGACTAATGGATAATAAGGAAATACTTCATTTTACTAAAGGTGGAGCGTTAAAAAAGGATGCGATTGAGAAATCTATCACATCTTTTTTACACCTTTTAGCTCATCTTGGAAAAGAAAGAGGTTGTATTACGCCATCATGTGCAGGGGTAGATAGTTGTTCAGTATTTCTACGATAACTGCATGATCTTGGGCATGAGGATACCCGGATATAGTAATGCAGCCTATTATAGCACCATTTGGAAAATGTAAGAGCCCTCTCCTGTTCCTCAACCTGCAAAAGCATGCTTTGATGTGATTCCATCATTTTTTCTCCTCTCATTGGCATTAAATAATTTCACTAATTAAGCTGAATACGCATAGTATATACAACCGCTCCAATTATGTAAATATGCTCTATGAGTGAGTTATGGCATGCAAAACTGGAAAAATGCACAAAACTGATGAATATATAGATTGTTTTATTGACATTTAGGCGAATTGTAGTTATAATAATGTTAAGATAATTGGAACGGTTGAAAGGAGTTGCTGACATGCCGACAATACATGACGTCGCTGCTGCTGCCGGGGTATCAAAAAGTACAGTTTCGCTTGTTTGCAACAACAGCCCGAAGGTAAAGATGGAAACAAAGTACAAGGTTCTCAAAGCAATTGAAAAATTGGGCTACACCCCTAATATTGCAGCTGTGGAGCTTACCACAAAACACAAACTGAATTTAGGTATGATATTGGTCAGCAATAATGATTCTATTGACCGTACAGCGATTGACACAATGGATGACAATTATTTTCATGATGTATCTAGCGGTATCTATGATGTCATACGCAGCTCCAGCTATGGCATTATAGTGGAACAGTTTACTGCTACTGCCAATAACGCTGACAAGCTTCCTAATATTATTAAAACAAATCGGGTAGATGGCGTTTTTATAGTAGGAGGATTGTTTGACGAGACTTTCATAAAAAACATATCGGAAAAGAATATTCCCATTGTCGTATTAGGTCGTACTTATCCCGGAATAGACAGCGTGAATACGGATTCCAAATTCGCTACCTATATCGGTGTACAGCATTTGATTCAGAATGGACACAAAGATATTCTATTCATTAGTGGACCGGAGCTTACCCCATCAACGAAAATGAAGGACGAGGGCTACAAATTGGCGTTGTTGGAAGCTAGTTTACCCTTCAGGAAAGAATACTACACGAAAAGTGAGTTTCACGGTTTAGGCGGATATCTGGCAGTTAAAGATGCGTTGGAAAATCGAAGCATCCGTCCTACTGCTGTTTTTACCAGTAATGATGCCATGGCGGTAGGTGCGATGAGGTATCTTTATGAAAAGAATATTCGAATTCCTGAGCATATTTCTATTGCAACCTACGACGATTCCATACTTGCGACACATGCAGTACCGGCTCTTACATCTGTTGCCATCAATAAACCTCAGATCGGCATGCAGGCGGCTAATTTGCTTTTAAACAGAATTGACAATCCAAACGCTGAGATAAAATCAATTATTATACCTGTCAATCTGGTGGTCCGCAGTTCAACAAGCCGAATAACTGAATAACATAAGGTTCATTTTTTTAAAATAAAATTGGAACGTTCCAATTATAGTCTGGGAGGATTTCAACATGAATTTGGGGCTAAATAAAAAAGTAGCAATTGTCACAGGAGGTGCTCAAGGTATTGGAAAAGAGATTTCAGCGCAATTGGCAGCGGAAGGCGTGAAAATAGTTGTGGTTGATATCAATCAGGATATTTTGGATAAAACCTGTGTGGAATTTGAGAAGAACGGGTTTACTGTGATTGGGCTGAAATGTGATGTTTCCAGGGAAGATGAAGTCGCTGCAGTTTTCGAGCAGGCAAAGAGAGTATTTGACTCAGTTGACATTGTAGTGAACAATGCCGGTCTGGGCGGCTGGGCAGCACCGATTCAGGATGCCACGGCAGAGAGCTGGAAAAAGGTATTTGATGTCAACATGCTGGGTGTATTTTTATTTGGCAAGTATGCCTTTCGCTACATGATCCCACAGGGTGGGGGTGTTGTTTTATCTATTGGTTCATTTGCAGGCAAAAGGGGAACATTATTTGGAGATAATATTGCATATTCCTCATCAAAAGCCGGTGTCATAGGCTTTACGAAAGCCTTGTCAATCGAAGGTTGCCGTCACAACATCCGAACAGTTTGCATATGCCCGGGGGTTGTAAATACGGAAATTCTGAAGTTCCATTCTGAAGAAAAACGGGCGGTTCTAAATACTATGGTTCCAATGGGGCATATGGCGGAACCGATTGAGATTGCAAGGGTTGTGGCCTTTTTTTGCTCCGATATGGCTTCTCATATAACAGGTGAGGTAGTAGATGTTAATGGTGGTCTTTTTACCGATTGATATTTCAATCGGAAAATCACATATAACAAATTTAATTAGGAGGAAATCAAATGAAAAAGTTGTTTGCCCTCATGGTAGCTCTTGTTATGCTGGTAATGGCAGGTTGCGGCGCACAGCAGCCGGTATCCCCAACTACCACGGCCAACGGTTCGACAGCCGTAGTCAGCAGTACTGCCACCGCAGCTCCTGCGGTAGAAAAGACAGAAATCAGAATGTGGACTTTTTTGAATCCAACAGGTACATCAGGACGAGAGGTTGCTTTAAAACAGATTATTGATAGCTTTGAAGCAAAAAACCCCAGCACAAAGGTGGTTGTAGAGCCTCAGACGTGGGATGTCATGACCGGCAAATTCTTTGCAGCTGATAAAGCGGGAAATGCACCTGATGTCATGTGGGTACTGCAGGACGAACTTGGTGCCGCAATTAAGCTGGGCACATTGGAACCTTTTGAAAACCTCTTTTTAAAAGATTGGTCAAAGGAGGACATTGCTGATGTAGATGATGCATTCTGGAGTATGGGCGCGACAGATGGCAAGCATTATCAGGCGGCATTATCCAGAAACTATTTTGGGATCATCTACCGTGATGATTTATTTAAAGAAAAAGGGATTGCAATACCAAAAACGTGGGATGAATTGATTGAAGCCGGTAAAAAACTTACTGAAAAAGATGCGAAAACAGGGATTCAAAGATATGGTCTAGGGCTTGCGCTTAGCGTCGACAAAGCCGATGCACAGATTGCAACCGGAGCAATACTGGCAGAACAAGGTACCTTGTTTACTGATGACGGAAAAGCTAAATGGAATAATGACATCGTCAAAAAGGCAATGAACATGCAGCTTGATATGATCAGAACGTATAAAATCACCCCTTCAACAGCATTAACAACTACACCGGATGATTTGTACAAGGACTTCAATGCAGGCAAGTATGCAATGATTATGGGTGCAGGGGTACGTGTATCCAAACTGCAGGCTGAAGTTACCTTTGCACCGGAAGCGGTGCAATTGATGAAGCTGCCTAGCTTTGACGGCGCTAAAAATTCTCCGACTCCTATTGCAGGCTGGTCGGTAGGTGTATGGTCCAAGAGTAAGAACAAGGAAGCTGCCGGTAGATTTGTCGAACATATGATCAGCCCGGAAGCAGATAAACTTTGGGTAACAGTAGGTGGGCAGGTGCCTGTGAGGAAATCTACTGTAGCAAGCGAAGCAGCATTTTTTGCAGAACCAAAAAACCAGTTCCTGGTGGTTATGGCGGATGGCTTTGCAAATGCGGGCTGGCCACAGCCTACCAACTTTGCAATCAGTGGTTGGAGAATTGATATGAACACAGTTGCACAGGATGTTCTGGCAAATGGCCTGACACTTGATAAAGCACTGGAAAAAGCAGAAAAAAACTTTGACGACAGAAATCCGAATAAGTAATCAGGGATTTGTATGGTCAGGCAGTTGCTTCAATATTGTTGCAACTGCCTTACTATACAAGACTATTTGTAGGTGAAGCCAGGCAAAGAATGATTCTGAATGATAAATCTTGAGATAGTGAACAAAAACTACAATTTAAAGGAAGATGGTTATGAACATGGAAAATTCCAAATATAATCTCGGATTATACTTGGTCCTCCCTGCTACAATGCTTATTTTAATAATCCTGATCTCTCCATTGTTTTATACGCTTTATTTAAGCGTATACAATGCGGATTATCTCAATATTACAACCTTTCAGGGGATTGGGAACTATATTAAAATATTGCAGAATCCGCAGATTATCAAATCAATCGGGACGACCTTTTACATTAGCCTTGTAGGATTAGCTATTTCTATGGGATTGGGTACGATGCTTGCTTTGTGGGTGGACAAGAAAAGTGGCAAGTTTGCTTATGCTTTACAGATTGTAGGATTAGTACCATGGGTAACCTCAATGGTAGTAGGAGGCTTATTGTGGAAATGGATACTGGATCCGGATTTAGGATTGTGTAACTATGTTCTGCGTACCTTGAAGCTACCTGAGGTCAATATCTATCAAACAGGCAACACGGCAATCTGGGCAGTAATTATTGTCATGGCATGGAGAACGATCGGCTATGCAATGGTCATGATCCTGGCAGGTCTTAAAGGTATCCCGTACGATATCATTGAGGCCAGCAATGTAGATGGTGCCAATAAGTTTCAGATTCTTTGGAATATAAAGTTCCCAATGATTAAAACACCGCTTATGATTTCATCCATTGTATTGTTTATGAGTAACTTTAACAATGTTACCATCCCGATGGTACTCACTGGCGGCGGACCAGGCAATGCGACCACTGTTACTTCACTGGAACTATACAGGATGGCATTCTCGTTCTATAAATTCGGAGACGCGAGCGCATTATCTTTTATCCTGTTTGTAATCAATGCAATTCTGACAATTGTATATATAAAGGCGGTGAAATACGATGTATAAAGGTACAACCGGCAAGGTACTGAACAGGGGATTTCAAGTTCTCGTATTTCTCGTTATTCTGGTGATTAATCTGATGCCTATCTATTGGTCAGTGATCACCTCAATCAAAACCAAGCGTGACATCTTTGCTTTTCCTCCTAAGCTTTGGAATTTCAAACTAAGCTTTGAGCACTATCAAACAATTATTAACGACGGCTATTTTCGATCTATCCTCAACAGCATCTTTTATTGTGTAGTCTGCGTGCTGGTCGGGTTGCTTTTGGGGTATATGGCAGCATACGGGCTGCAAAGGTATCGATTTAAATATAAAAAGCTCATCTTTAATCTCATCGTAGCCTGTGTACCGCTTTCCATCGGCAGTGCGGCATTGATCATCCCAAACTATGTGTTTATGTCACAGCTTGGACTAATTAATAAGTGGTATACATTGGTGATCTTGTTCACTACCTATAACCTGCCAATGGCGATATGGGTATTGAAAAGCGGTGTAGAGGGCGTGCCCATTGAAATAGAGGAGTCGGCAAAAATCGACGGCTGCAAAAAAGCATATATTATCTGGCGAATGGTTTTTCCATTGATGAAGCCATCCATTGCATCGGCAGCGATATTTATCTTTATAGGTGCATGGAATGAATTTATTCTTGCTGCTGTAATGGTGGACTCACCTAAGCTAATGCCGGTGCAGGTGGCAATTTATAACTATCTTGGCTTTTTTGGACAGGAGTGGGGGCCCCTTACTGCATCTGCATCTCTTGCAATTATACCTGCGTTGATTATATTTACCTTCCTTGGGAAAATGCTTGTATCCGGATTAACACAAGGCTCTGTTAAGGGCTAATACAATATAAGGAGACTGGATTAATGAATAAAACAGTACAGCTAAAATATGAGGTGGTAGTCATCGGAGGTGGTCCGGGAGGGCTTCCTGCTGCAATCGCTGCCGCCAGAATGGGCGCAAGGGTTATCCTTGTGGAGCGCAATGCGTTTCTGGGGGGAACAGCTGCATCCGGTCTTGGTATTCTGGGATACATCGACCGTCAGGGCAACAAAGCTTTAGGAGGAATTGCGCAGGAGTTTATTGACAGACTTACAGAAATAGGTGGTTCTACTGGACATTACCGTTGTCCGGTTCATAACTCAATTACGCCGATTTCCCCCGATCTGTTCAAAATTGTTGCGGTTGAAATGTGTGAGCAGGCCGGTGTAGACATTCTATTCTGCAATGAGTTGCTGGATGTGCAGGTGGACAATGGCAAGGTATCCAGGATAGCCGTATTTGGGAAATGTACCAGAACGGAGATTGCCGCAGATGTATTTATTGATGGCACAGGCGATGGGGATCTTGCATACATGGCAGGTGCAAACTATGTCAATGGACAGGACGAAACTGGTATTATGCAGCCGGGCACCTTAATGTTTACGGTTAGTGATTTTGATTTGGAAAGATTGTTCTCCTATGTGCAGGAGCATCCGGAGGATTTAGGCATCAAAGAGGAGTATGCAGATGGCTACAATATCGACTTTTTCCGTAATACAAAAGGTCACTGCTTTATTGGCCTGCAAAATCTGATTAGTCAGGCAAAGAAAAACGATGAATTCGATGTGCCCCGAAACCAGTTCATCTATATTACTACCGCATCGGACAAGTTATTAGCGGTAAACACTTCCCGCTTGATCAATATCAATGCTTCTGACCCCTTTGAACTATCCGGAGGACTTGTGACAGGCTATAAGCAGGTATTGCAGATCATTAAATTCATGAATAAATACATTCCTGGATTTGAGAATGCAAGGCTGTCGCAGATTTCACCTTCTTTGGGCATCCGGGAGACACGTCATTTTGAAGGAATTGACCACCTGAAGGTAGAGGAAATATACGCAAAAAAAACTAAACTAAATGCAATTGCACTTTGTGCTTATAACATTGATATCCACAGCGGTACCAGTGAAATCATCGACCTGACGTTGGTGGAAAAGGCATTTGGCATCCCCTATGGATGTTTGGTACCCAAGCATATTGACGGACTACTGCTCAGTGGCAGGACCATCTCGGTCGATTCCAAAGTATATGCCGCAACCAGAGTCATGGGACCCTGTATGGCAGTAGGAGAAGCTGCAGGTATTGCTGCGGCATTAAGTATTAGAACGAATACCCCTGTAGCAAAGCTTGCCATAGCAGAGATAAAGGAAATACTTATTAGAAACGGAGCAATACTTTAAAGAGGAGTGTATGTAGATGAAAGCAGCAGTATATCAAGGCAATCGCACTATCACAGTGGAAGATGCAGCCATGCCCTCAATCGGTCGCAATGACATTTTGGTAAAAATCATGGCATGCGGGATATGCGGAACAGATGTACACATCTTTGAAGGAGCGGAAGGTGCTGCACAAACAAACCCGCCTGTCATTTTAGGCCATGAGTTTTCCGGTATTGTAGAAGAGGTCGGAACAGATGTTAAAAACATCAGAGAAGGCGACAGGGTATCCATCGATCCTAATAATATGTGTGGCAGCTGTTATTATTGCCAAAACGGAATAGCACATTTCTGTGAAAATATGATCGGATATGGAACTACTGCTAATGGTGCGTTTGCACAATATTGGGCAGGCCATTGCAAACAGGCTTATCAGCTTGATGACTGCATCTCCTTTGTTGAGGGTGCTATGGTAGAGCCGATTGCCTGCTGTCTGCATGGTGTTGATTGCTGTGAGATCAAAGCAGGCAGTACTGTTATGATCATCGGCGGCGGCACCATTGGTTTGATTATGCTGCAACTGGTAAAGCTTGCAGGTGCATCTACCGTGATTGTTTCAGAACCGGTCAAAGAAAAGCGGGATATGGCAATAAAGGTTGGTGCCGACATTGTGATTGATCCTCTCCATGAAAATGTGCAAGGCATGCTGGATCAGCATCATATTATCCGAATCAACACGGTGATAGAGTGTGTGGGGTTAAAAGCTACCATGCTGGATGCTATTAAATATGTTGGAAAGAATTCTGTGGCGATGCTATTTGGATTGGGCAATCCAAACGAGGAGATTCCAGTGAAACCTTTTGAACTGTTCAAAAAAGAGGTGTCGATCAAAGCATCCTTCATCAACCCCTATACACAAAGTCGGGCATTGGAAATTATAAAATCAGGCAAATTGGATATCAAATCACTTATTTCTCATGAAATTGCATTGGAAGAACTGGCTGAAGTGCTTTCCAATCAGGAGAAGCGCAAATGCGGCAAAGTGATTGTTAATCCATTCAAATAGTGGAGGTAATGGCAGTGTATGATGTGGTGGCTTTGGGAGAATTACTCATAGATTTCTCTCCTGCAGGATTATCTGAACATGGTAATTATCTCTTTGAACAAAATCCAGGCGGCGCACCTGCCAATGTGCTTGTGGCATGCAACCGCTCCGGGCAGACAGGTGCGTTCATCGGGATGGTCGGTGACGACCGGTTTGGCAGTTATCTTCGAGACATTTTAATACAAAATCAGATTGGTGTCGATGGACTGAAATTTTCCGGTACTGTGAATACGACACTTGCATTTGTACATCTGGATCAAAATGGAGATAGAAGCTTTAGCTTTTATAGAAAACCGGGTGCCGATACAATGTTTACGATAAACGATCTGAAATTTCCGTTGATTGATAGCTGCAAAATATTTCATTTTGGTTCCATTTCCATGACACATGAACCCTCAAGGACAACTACCATAAAAGCAGTAGAATATGCCAAAGCAAAGGGTAAATTGATTTCCTATGACCCGAACTATCGTCCGTCACTTTGGGATTGTCCACAGCAGGCTGTTCAGCAGATGAGAGCCGGTGTGGCCTTTGCTGATGTGCTTAAAGTATCTGATGAAGAATTGATGCTCCTAACAGAATGCGACTGCATCGAAGCAGGTGCTCAAAAGTTGTTGGAATCGGGTGTGCAACTCATATGTGTCACTTTGGGTGCGAAAGGTTGCTTTTATGCACATAGACATGGAACGGGGTATGTGCCTACCTATGATGTGAAGGTAGTGGATACCACGGGTTCAGGTGACAGTTTTACGGGAGCATTGCTCTCCAGATTGTTGCAAGGACAGCAAGATATCGCCCGATTGGACTCCCCCCAGTTGGAACAGATCATGGATTATGCCAATGCAGCAGGAGCACTATGTGCTGCCGGACGCGGGGCAATTCCTTCGATACCTGTTAATGCGCAGATTTTGCAGTGCCAAAAGACGATAAGGAAGCTATAAATACTGCAAAGGAATAAAAATAGATTCCGGCGATTGTTTATCATATCAATTATTAGTGCTTTCACCAGTTTTAGCTGATTTTTTCTCCTCAGCCCCATATCATTCCGGCTTATTTTCAGTATATGGATTTTACTCCCGGTATTTAGTCTGTTGCTTCTCATGCATCATAAACAGGGTTAAGAAGGAATTCAAGATATGCTGGAACAGGCCTTGTTTTTTTGTGCGGGATGTGTTACAATTTGACTTGTTAATTTTTTAGGAGGTGTTACTTTGTCTGTAACTCAAATAATCGTATCATTATTCCATATATTGTTCTCCCTGTCCATCATCGTTATCGTATTGCTTCAGTCCGGTAAGTCCGCAGGACTTTCTGGTGCAATTGCCGGCGGCGCCGAGACTTTTTTTGGAAAGAACAAGGGCAGGACTATTGATGCGCTGCTTAGCAAGTATACATCTGCAGCTGCCATATTGTTCCTCGTTACATCGATTGTACTTTACCTGATATCGAAATAATTGCAATGCAAACGTAGACTATGCAGAAATGCATGGTCTTTTTTCGTAAATTATGATTTGCGGGAAGCGCGTCAACTTATTTTGAGGAGTTATTTATGGAAAGGTTAAAAGCACTCGAAGAATTGAAGGCAAGGATCAGCAACAGCAATCTGATTAAACATTCACTTGCTGTCGAAGCCATCATGAGGGAATTGGCCGTTTTGCTGAAAGATAATGCCAATCTGTGGGGGCTGGCAGGGCTGCTGCATGACATTGATTACGAAAAGACTGCAAACAATCCGGAACGTCACAGTCTGTTGGGCGCGGAGATCCTTGAAGATATGGATATCGATCCTGATATCGTATACGCGGTAAAAGCACACAACAGCTATCACGGTATTGAGAGAAAAAGAAAAATGGATAAAGCACTTTATTGTGCTGATCCGGTATCAGGTCTTATTACAGCAGGAGCCTTGATTCTGCCTTCGAAGAAGCTAGCTGATGTCACAACGGATTTCATCATGAAAAGGATGAATGAGAAATCATTTGCAAAGGGCGCCGACAGAGAACAGATCAAATCATGCAGCGAGTTGGGATTTTCACTTGAGGAATTTATCGCAATAGCACTCAAGGCCATGAAGAAGATATCGGATGAGCTTGGACTATAGAAAGATGCAGGTCTGAATTATTTCTGAATGTTAAAATTTTGTAATGAAAGGGACTGGAAAGCCGGTCCTTTTTTGTTTAAATAGTGGAGCATTACGGTATAATAAGTAAGTGGCGCTTCTAATAGGGAACTGAACGTGGAAACGTCCCCTTTTAACGCTAAAGCAACCTTGGATGCTAAAGAAAGACTGAACGTAAAGAACCAAAGAAAGACTGAACGTAAAGAAAGACTGAACATAAAGAAAAAATGAGAGGAATTTAATGAACGAAATGAAGGAAAGAAAAGAAAAAATAGTCGGATTTATGACGGAGTCTGCCTACAGGCCAATGAAGTTTGATGAACTCGCCGTCGTGCTGGATGTGCCTCATGAAGACAGGGAGCAGTTTGCAGCTGTATTGGATGAACTGGAACAGGAAGGTTTCATATATAAGACCAATAAGGACAAGTATGGTCTGCCGGAGAGAATGAACCTTGTGGTAGGCCGGCTGCAGGGCAATGAGCGTGGCTACGGCTTCCTCATCCCCGATAATGAGCTTGTGAAGGATGTATTTATCTCTGCGGATGGGTTGGCGGGCGCCATGAATAATGACAGGGTTGTCGCAAGAATAACGGTAAAAGGTACCGAAAACAGGCGGCCCGAGGGCGAAATCATCAAAATAATCAAAAGGGCGAATGCAAAAATTGTCGGGACTTTTGATAACAGCAGCAATTTCGGTTTCGTTGTGCCGGATGACAGAAGAATTACGGGAGACATATTCATTCCAAAGGATGAGCTTAACGGCGCAAAACCGGGATTCAAGGTGGTAGCAGAGATCGTCAAATGGCCGGAGGCAAGAAGAAATGCAGAGGGCAGGATCGTCGAAGTCATCGGAGACAGCAATGAACCGGGCACGGACATCCTGTCCATCATAAAGGCATATGATCTGAAGGAATCCTTCCCCGAAGATGTTGTCAGACAGGCCGATAGTATTCCGGAGGAAATCGATCCGAAAATGTCAAGTGGCAGGCGTGATCTCAGACAGCTCAGGATGGTCACCATTGACGGGGAAGATGCAAAGGACCTTGACGATGCCGTTTCCATTGAGATGCTGTCAAACGGCTGTTACAGGCTCGGCGTTCACATCGCGGATGTGAGCAGTTATGTGACGGAAGGTTCTCCGCTTGATATTGAGGCTCTAAAACGCGGAACAAGTGTCTACCTTGTCGACAGAGTCATTCCAATGCTTCCTGCAAGGTTGTCCAACGGTGTATGCAGTTTGAATCCCCAGGTGGACAGACTGGCTTTCACGGTGATGATGGATCTCGATCAGAACGGCAAGGTAACCAGCCATGAAATTTTCGAGAGTGTTATTAATATCGCGGAGAGAATGACATATACCAATGTCTACAAGCTCCTTGAGATGGGGGATGAAGAGCTTTCTCGAAGATATGCTGGACTTATGCCTGATTTTATACTAATGAAGGAACTGGCTCTTATATTACGTGAAAAGAGGATGAACAGGGGTGCCATAGACTTTGACTTTGATGAGGCCAAAATCATTCTTGATGAGAAGGGTAAACCGACAGAGGTAAAAAGGTACCAGACGACAATTGCAAACCGGATTATTGAAGAATTCATGCTGGCGTGCAATGAGACAGTCGCCGAACATTTCCACTGGGCTGATGTGCCTTTTGTGTACAGGGTTCACGAAGAGCCGGACAGCGAAAAGATTATGGCTTTTGCGGAGTTTTCAAGCAATCTGGGCTATCATCTCAAGGGAATAAATAAAATACATCCCCGTGCATTACAGGACATTTTGGATAAGGCAAAGGGTACAAAGCAGGAAATCATTATCAGTAAGGTCATGCTGCGTTCGCTGGCAAAGGCGAGGTATAGTCATCAGAACCTGGGCCATTTCGGCCTTGCTGCCCAGTTCTATTGCCATTTTACTTCACCGATCAGAAGGTATCCTGACCTGATCATTCACAGACTGATGAAGGAATCATTGAATGGTACATTAAAGGGTCAACGTGAACAGGACCTCATCCTGAGACTGCCGGAGACAGCCAGACTCTGCTCTGAAAGGGAGAGGGCGGCAGACGAGGCGGAACGTGAAACGGAGGACCTGAAGAAGGTTGAATTCATGAAGGAACGAGTGGGGGAGACCTTTGACGGAATCATTTCAAATGTTACCTCCTTCGGGATGTTTGTCGAACTTGAAAATACCATAGAGGGTCTTGTGAAGGTCAGCAACATGGAGGACGACTATTATGTGTTTGATGATAAGCATTACTGCCTGCTTGGAGAACGTACAAAAAAGTGTTTCAGTATTGGCGAGGAGTTGAGGGTACGCCTTGTTCGAGCGGATATAGCCTCAAGACAGCTTGATTTCATAATTGATGATGAACGAAGAAAATCCCCAAAACCTGCAGTTGGCACTGTGACACGCGACAGGCCCGCTTCCTTCAGATCCTCCGGGAGTTCTGCCGCCAGGGGAAAATCAGCTTCACACGGACAATCCGGGAGCATTTTCGGTAAGAGTAAATCTTCTGCCCGCAGCAGTGGGGGTAAGAGATATGGTACTTCCGGTGAAAAAAGCAGCGGATATGCGGAAAAAACCGACAGGAATTTTAGAAAGGGAAGAAGCAGCGGAAGCGGCAGAAAACCGGGTTCGCCTTTTAAACCGGGGATTGTCGCAGGAACTGCCGGGACGGCCAAACCAATGAAACAGAGAAGACCAAACAAGCCTAAGAGATAGATATTTGACGGGGGTAGAAGAATGTATCTGGTGAGTGCGTGCTTACTTGGTGTGAAATGCCGGTATGACGGCGGTTCAAAAATATCGGATAAGCTGATGGGACTTGCCGCGGGCGGGGAAGTGATTCCTGTCTGTCCGGAGCAGCTTGGAGGACTTCCGACGCCAAGGAATCCGTGCGAAATTGGTATGGGCACCGGGGCGGATGTACTTGATGGCAAATGCCGTGTTATATCGAATACCCGAACAGATGTTACCGATCACTTACTTAAAGGTGCACAGGAGACACTGAAGCTTGCAAAAGCCTGTGGAGTGAAGAGGGCTATCCTGAAAGCCAGGAGTCCTTCCTGCGGGTCAGACCGGATATATGACGGATCCTTCTCAGGAAATACTATCAGGGGGAACGGAGTGACAGCTGAATTATTGCTTAGAAACGGTATTGAGGTATTTACAGAGGAGACTTTCAGCGGAGAAGAATGCGAATAAAATTAAAACCCGGGGTTATAAAAACCCCGGGATTTATATTTTAGGATATGTCTTCATACTATGGTTCTCAGATCAGGAAAGAATTGATTTCTTCGCAGAAGCTGCCACATTCATCAGTATGGACCTCAACCCTGATAGGTTTGCTAAGGTCAAGGCTGAATATGCCCATAATTGATTTTGCATCAACCACATAACGGCCGGATGTTAAATCAACATCAAATTTGTACTTATTGACTAAGTTCACAAAATCCTTTACATCGTTGATAGATCTCAGCATAACATTGAAAGCTTTCATAAACAGTAACCCCCGTTCTTTGAAGATGATTCGTCAAATACTCCATGTACAACTACTTAAATAATATCCTGTTTTTGGCAGCAAGTCAATTACGTTATTGTTAAAAATATATTACTTATATACAATAAGAATAGAAATAGTTAATGGGAGGGCTCATGAAGAGGGTTGCTTTTTACACGCTGGGCTGCAAGGTGAACCAGTATGAAACCGAAGCCATGGCGGAAGCTTTTGAAGATGCAGGATATGAGCAGGTGAATTTTGATGATGTTGCGGACGTTTATGTGATTAATACCTGCACAGTTACAGGACTCAGTGCAAGAAAGTCGCGCCAGGCGATACGCAGAGCAAGGCAGCTTAATGACAGTGCAGTGGTTGCTGCTGTGGGCTGTTATCCTCAGACAGCCAGAGAAGAGGTAGAGAATCTGCCTGAAGTTGACATTATTGCCGGGACTGCTGAGAGGCTGAAAGTTCCTTCGTATGTGGATGAATTCCTGGCAGGCCGGAAAAAGATCAATATGGTCGGAAACATCATGAAAAATCATTCCTTTGAGAAAATGAAAATAGAAAGATACAAGGAAAGGACCAGAGCATTTCTTAAGGTCCAGGAAGGCTGCAGCCAGTTTTGTTCCTACTGCATTATTCCATATGCGCGCGGACCGATAAGAAGCAGGCCTTACGAAGAAGTAATCAGTGAGGTGGAGGAACTGGCAAAAGGTGGCTTCAGGGAAGTTGTTCTTACAGGAATCCATATTGCATCCTATGGATTGGATCTTGGCAATATCAGGTTGATGGAGTTGATTAAAAAAGTTCACGCGGTTGAAGGGATTGATAGGATCAGAATCGGTTCCATAGAACCGACGTTGATTACGGATGAATTTGCTTTCGAAGCCTCACGGCTGGAGAAGCTTTGCCCGCATTATCACATATCGCTGCAAAGTGGCTGTGATGCAACACTTGCCAGAATGAACCGAAAGTATACGACAGCAGAATATAAGAAGGCGGTGAGTCTTTTAAGGAAGCAGCTTCCCGATGTTTCAGTAACAACGGATATTATGGTGGGTTTCCCCGGAGAGACTGAAAGCGAATTTGAAAGTACTTTTAAATTCCTTTCGGATATTAAATTCGCCAGGATGCATGTATTTAAGTTCTCACCGAGAAAAGGTACACCTGCGGCTTCTTTTGGGGACCAGGTGGATGGCGCTGTGAAGGAGAACAGAAGCGCAAGGGTTATGGAGCTTTCTGAGAAATGTGCTCTGGAATTTAATAGAAGGTTCGAAGACAGAACTATGCCGGTGCTTTTCGAGCAGGAATTAAAGGAGGAGAAAGGCTTCATTGAAGGATTTACCCCAAATTACATAAGAGTTGTTTCGAAAGGGGATAATAAGCTTACAGGAAATATTACCATGACAAATCTGGTAAAGGCCCAAAGCGACCATATGACCGGAGAGACGGCTATATAGAGCGGATCTCATGTTCTGTCACTTATTTGTAATATAAATGAGTTTAAATGATATTGCATAATATTTCCGCTTGTATTATGATATTTATAACGCAAACATGTGTTTTGCAAAATAAGGCAGGCGGTTACCGGCGGGGAGTGTTAATAATGGCAAACAGCGAGACGATGATGTTCAAGATGGATAAGGACAAGGAAAATGAAGCCCGTGATATTCTTTTCAATGTATATCAGGCACTGAATGAAAAGGGCTATAACCCTATCAATCAGCTTGTGGGCTATATCCTGTCAGGAGATCCGACCTACATTACGAATCACCTGAATGCCAGAAGCGTTATTCGAAGACTTGAGAGGGATGAATTGCTCGAAGAGATTATAAGATATTATCTTGAGAATAAAAAGTGATAGGAACCCCGACAGGATCGGGGTTTTTTGTTAGGCCTGACAGGCGGATTCGTTGAAGAATTGCGCCATTTGTAAAGTAAATCCGGCCCAATGGGCGAATTCGGGAAGCGCATTATGCCACGTGGGGCATAATGCCCCCGGGATTTTTAGAGGAACCGATGCAGTATGTGAAACTTGGCAATACCGGCATAACAGTCTCAAAGATGTGTTTCGGCGCGCTTGTAATTGGACCCTTGCAGGTATCACTGCCTGTGGAGGAGGGGGCGCGCGTCATTCGGGCTGCCCTGGAGCGGGGTGTCAATTTTATTGACACGGCAGAGCTTTATGGGACATACGGACATATCAGAAAAGCGATGAAGGGCTTTGACAGACGACCTGTGGTAGCAACAAAATCGTATGCATACTCGGAGCAGGGAGCCGCTGAAAGTGTTGAGAAAGCCAGACGTGAGCTCGATACTGATGTACTGGACATATTCCTTTTGCACGAGCAGGAAAGCAGGCTCACGCTTCGGGGTCACCGCGAGGCGCTGGAATATTATCTGAATGAACGGGAGAAGGGAAGAATAAGGGCCGTTGGTGTATCTACGCATCATATCGAAGTAGTTCGGGCGATATGTGACATGCCGGAAATTGATGTCATACACCCCATTGTAAATATCTCGGGTATTGGCATCGCAGATGGATCAATCGGTGAAATGCTTGCCGCTGTCGAGGGCGCATGGAAATCCGGCAAGGGTGTATATAGTATGAAACCCCTGGGCGGCGGGAACCTGCTGCACTCCTATGAAGAATGCATGGACTTTGTTCTTGGACAGCCTTACATTCACTCCATTGCAGTGGGCATGCAAAGTGCCCAGGAGGTTGAAATGAACATCCGCCGGTTTGAAGGCGGTGTTATACCTGAAAAACTAAGAGAGGCCATTGCTGCAAGAGAAAAACGGCTGCATGTGGATTACTGGTGCGAAGGCTGCGGCAAATGTGTCAAAAGGTGTGGACAGGGAGCATTGTCACTGGTTGACGGCAAAGCGGTCGCCGATGCAGAAAAGTGCGTTTTATGCGGATACTGCGGCAGTGTTTGTCCGCAGTTTGCAATAAAGGTCTGCTAACTGGAGATGGATCTTTTTTGCATTATCCATATAAGCTGTAGAAATGTTTGTGAAGGGATAAATTGAATTTTTGCAGTAAGCAGTTAAAGGCAGAATTAGTGCAAAAAGCTGACAACTCGATTTTTTGCATTATCCATATAAGCTGTAAAAATGTTTGTGAAGGAGCAATTGAGTTCTTGCAATGAATAGCTGAAGGCAGGACCCGTGCAAAAAAGCTTGCAGCTTCAATCTTTTTTGCATCATCCATAGGAGGAACAGATGCGTATAATGGGTATTGATTTTGGGGACAGTAGAATCGGAGTAGCTGTAAGTGATCCGCTTGGCTGGACAGCTCAGGGATTGGATACAATTCAGTGGAGGGGTTCGATAGAACGTCCGGCAGAGCAGATCAAACAGTTAACGGTTCAATATGGCGTTGAAAAAATTGTTGTCGGACTGCCTAAGAATATGAATGGAACTATTGGACCAAGCGGCGAAAAAGCCATGGAATTCGGCGAACTTCTTGCGAAGGTAACCGGCCTGGAAATCATTAAATGGGACGAAAGGCTTACGACGGTTGCCGCCAATCGCATGATGCATGAAGTAGGGATGAAAACTTCGAAAAAAAAGGGCGCAGTTGATAGAATTGCCGCAGTGTTAATATTGCAGGGATATCTTGACAGCAAGGTAAAATAAGCGTAAGTTATTTATGTCAGAGGTTGCACCTGTATTTTGCGGTCCGGGAGCTAAGCATCCCCAGCTGACATTGAAAATAAGTGTAATGAAAAGGAGGCTTTGCTTATGGAAGACGAAAGAGATGATATTGTCATACTTGTTGATGAAAATGGTGATGAAGTAGAATTTGAACACATTGATACAATTGAAATGAACGGCAATGAATATGTAGTCCTTGCTGCACTTGAAGAAGAGGAATCGGAAGAGCAGGATGAAGAAGAAGTTGTCATTTTAAAGATTGAACATAGCGAAGATGGTGAAGATTCATTTGTCACAATAGATGACGATGATGAACTTGATGATGTATTCGAAGAGTTTCAGGCAAGAATGGAAGAGGAATTTGGTTCAGACGAATAAAATATTTAATCATTAAAGGGTCAAAGCACACTGCTTTGACTCTTTTAATGTTGTGCGCCCAGCATGGGCGTAATCTTACGGGTGAAAGTCCCGGGTGCAGGTTGATAGTGCCAAGCACATAGCCAAGAGCAAGGGTGTCCTTGGTGACGAGGAATCCGAAGGAAGCTGGAGGCAAACTTCTGATCTGACGAACAGAAACTACATCAGGCATATATATGCTGGGTAAGGCTGCAACTCAAGCCGAAGCCCAAAACTATCCGGAAGCATGTGGTGTAAATGTAGCAGATAGATGGAAGGAAAGATTGCGTTCTTACCTGGGGAGATCTCATGGACGTGTGGAAACAAAACAGAGTATGAAGCACGGTTGAAAGAAGATTTATCATGAGAAGTCAGCCGAAACCATAGTACTCCAGGCAGTCGACGGCATGGAGGAAGGGTGGAACCATGGGAGGTGATAGTAAATGAATGTTACTGACAGGGAAATAAAGTACTGCCAACCTTTGAACAAGGGCTCACTGCAAAAGGATAGCTCGGAAAGTGAAAGATATGTAGGAGTGTATGATTCTTTGAGGATAACTGAAAACAACATCACCAATGCAAACGAGTCGAAAGAGAGGTTACTTGAGAAAATATTGGATAAAGACAATCTTAACAACGCGTTTAAGAGAGTCAAAGCTAATAAAGGCGCTCATGGAGTTGATGGGATGGAGGTAGATGAACTTTTACAATATCTCAAGGACAATGGAGTACAACTCAGGCAATCAATCTTGGATGGTAAATACCGTCCTAATCCCGTCAGAAGGGTGGAAATACCAAAGGAAGACGGGAAACAGAAAAGAAAATTAGGAATACCCACAGTTGCAGACCGCTTGATACAGCAGGCAATAGCTCAAGTTTTGACGCCAATATTTGAAGTGCAGTTTTCTAATAACAGCTACGGATTCAGGCCAAAGCGTAGTGCTCATGGTGCAATTGAGAAATGTCAAGAAAATATAGAGCAAGGGTACAAATACGGGGTAGACATGGACTTGGAAAAGTACTTTGACACGGTAAATCAGAGCAAATTAATCGAGGTACTGTCAAGGACTATAAAGGATGGGCGAGTAATATCGCTGATTCATAAATACCTGAAAGCCGGAGTAGTTGTTAGGCATAAGTACGAAGAGACGGAAATCGGCGTACCACAAGGAGGACCGTTAAGCCCGATACTTAGCAATATTATGTTAACAGAATTGGATAAGGAACTTGAAAGAAGGGGGCACAGGTTCGTCCGCTATGCGGTTATGCGACGTTACTTGACGAAATCACAGAATATCTCAAGATATCTCTGTGTTTCATAAAAAAGAATAACAAAAAGTGAACATTGACAAATTCATATTATTAACACGCAGGCAAAGATAATAGAAAAGCTGTTCTTAAAGACTGGTCAGAATTGATTTGCGGCTTTCCATAATCTCTGTCAGGGATTTATCGACTTCAGAGCCAGGATGAGATTGGCGGTACACTGCCCTCAAATGATCTTTTGACAAATGGGTATAGTATTCAAGGGTTGTGCCGACATGGGAATGACCCAGCAGCTGTGAGATAGCTTTGATGTTTGCCCCCTTTTCAATGGATATTGAGGCGTAACTATGCCTTAAAATATGGGGTGTCACCCCTTGAGATATACCGGCAATTTCGAGGTACAGTTTGAGCATTCTCTGAACACTCCTAGGGGTCATACGCTGTAAATCCTTGCTGTTGAGAAACAGTGCTTGAGAATCTCTGTTTAGCGAGGTTCGCCAATTTAAGTACTCTAACAGAGGGTTCTCAATTGTTGGGACATCAAAGAAGATTTCGCGTAGTTTGTTTCGCTTTCCATGAATGATGATAGTTTTGTCATTAATATTGATATCGTCAATATTAATGGTGGTAAGTTCGCCGACCCTAATTCCGGTTCCAGAGAGCAAGGCAAGGATTGCAAGGTCCCGGCAGCAGTTATCGAGCTGCTTCTGAAGCCTGGAAACATTTCTTTTCCTGGCAGAGATGGTATGTGAAAGCTCAAGTATGCGCTTGGAGACGGCTTCAAGGATGACAAACATTTCCTGTAGCGATATGGTTTCAATAGGCATCCGCTCTTTTTTCATATGCCTGGGTATGGCAGGTAACCTGATACCATCAAAAACTTCCTCAAGGTATTTGAAAAACGACTTTAAAGTGGCCAGCTTCTGCTTGATGGATATATTTTTAACTTGCCCCTTGAAAAAGGTTATGTAGCGCCTGATCGTAACGGTATCGAGACTGCCTGCATCCATTGGCAGATTATTGGCCTCAAGCCATTGAAAGAACTGGTTTAGATTTCTCCGGTAAGATAAAATGGTATTGGATGAATAGTTTTTTTCAATGGACAGAGCATCAAGAAATTCCATAGCTTCAGAAGGTAGTTCAGTCATTGCGGTTTGCTCTCCTTCTGAGAGAGTATGACAGACAAAGGGTTGCATTCCGCCCAGGTTTTACGTACATGCTCCTGCTTGAGGAATACGTAATAACTGAAAGTGGTCCTGATGCTTCTGTGCCCCATAAGTTCTTTCAAGGCTACTGGATCAATGCCCTTCTCAACCATCCAGGATGCAAAAGATGCTCTTAGGAGTTGGGGATTGACTCTTCTGTCGATACCGGCAAGCTTACCGTAGCTTGCGACAACCTCCTGGAAAGAAGGTGGCTGGAGTTTTATTCCGACAGGGGTGATGAAGAGCCATGGAGACTTCAATTCGCTCCTGAACTTGAGGTAATTTGACAATGAGTAGAAAGTACCTGGATGATCCAGAAATACATATCGTCCTTTTGTTACAAGGTTACGGCTGCCTTTACCTCTAATGGTAATGATTTTATCGTCAAGGTCAACATCGGAGACCCGGAGTTCAGATATTTCCTGAAGCCGGATACCGGTTGTTGTGAACAAATGAAGGATACACATATCCCTGACAAGATAAAAATCAGAGTTGACATGCCTGAGGGCGGGACAGGGTTGATCCGGGAGCCTCGATGGGACTGAAAGCAGCAGATCCCTTTCATGCAGGGAAAGAACAGCTTTGGGCCGTTTTTCGTTTGACTTGATTTTGATACCCGCCACTGGATCCAGAACAATAATATTGTATTCAAGAAGGAATGCAGTAAAGCTTTTTATGGTATTAAGATGATGTCTGACAGAAACATTGGATAAACCTCTTGCAAGGAGACTGTTGATATAGTCTTTTACCAAAGCACCGGTAAGCTGTGATGCTTCAATGCCTGTTGACTCCCTGATCCAGCAGGAAAACACATTGAGGTACCGTTGCTCGTGACGGATGCTTTTTAATGACAGATCCTTCTCGTGATGGCAGAAATCAAGATATGCCAGTAACAAATCATTCCATGATGAGGATGGTTCGAGGACTATTCCGGACGCTTTACGGAGGGTATCATAAGTTTTAGTTTTCCAGTTTTCGTCCTTCTCCCAGGGAAAGTCGGCTTTGAGTAGACCATGGGCATAAAGATATCTAATATATTTTATGATATACCTGGTTGATTTGAGTGAATGAACAATGGTATTTCCGGACAGAAGGGTTGGAAGGAGAAAGCTCATGGATTCAAGGGACTGCATCAATATTACCTCCCGCCCATAGAAAAAGACAGCAGCCTTCCACTTACCGATCCATGAGCGTGTACGTCCATTCTGTAAAAGGGACAGCTCATACTCGGAAATTGCAGTACTAATATCACATGGTGCCATTGAAACGACATAATCGATAAACTGCTGTACAGGTGCAGCCATCTGCCTATGGTAACATGTTTCAAGGGATGTACAGGAAACAGGAAATTCACGCATCAATGAACTTGATGAGGAGGCAAACAACCATTTCGAGAGCGCACGGGTAACTGAAAATTCATAACTTCTGATACTGGATTGCGTGAAACCCGTAGAATTCAGGTGTGATAAGAATTGCTCAAAAGATTCTCGAACTGTCAGCATTGACATCACATCCTTTGCTTAAAGGGTTGTATCTGATCATCTGCGACTTGATTTGTTCACGGGTCAGGTGAGTATAGTAGTGAAGTGTTGTAAGTATTTTCTTATGGCCCATCAACTCCCGCACAGAGAAGGGGTCTGCACCATTGACGGTCAAGTGTGAACAAAAGGTGTGCCTTACAAGCATAGGGGTCACATTACGCTTTATGCCAGCCTTGGCGGCTACTTTTTTGACAACAGAGATGATGGCAGAGCTTTTTAAAGAGTATCCATCCCAGGAGCAGAAAAGCGCCCTTTCACGTGTGTGTGTCCTTACAGCAATATATGCTTCAAGGGCTTCCAGTACATCAGGTATATTAATAAATACCGGCCTGTAACGTTTGAGATAAAGGTTGTTACCCTTGCCATTTATGTTTATGACTCCCTTTTCAAGGTTAAGGTCTGCAAGACTTATGAGGCATATTTCTTCCGTGCGGATGCCAGTAGAACATAGGATGTAAATGATGGCGATGTTTCTCAATGCAGTAAAGACACGCCGGAGATTATTGATATGTCCAGTTGATGAAGATGTTATTCTCTTTAGTTCGGCTTTCGCAGCATCAATCAAGGCAAGAATTTCATCAGCATCGAGAATGGCGGTGTCCCTCGTATTCATATGTGTCGGGATTTGTATTCCTTGCACCTGATTGGATAGGAGGATCCTGGAATCTGAAAGGAAGGTGAAAAAATTTCGTAGAGCTACTTTCGAGCATTTCAGCATACTCCCCTGTTGACCTCTGACATCTCTGCAATAGAGGAGGTACTTCCTCAGGACCGACCTGTCAACCAATTTCAGATCCTTTATGTCGGTTTCGGATTCAAGCCAGCCGGTAAATGTTGAAAGGCATACATACCTGATTCTAATGGTGTTTGCTGAAAAGCTTGTGTTATTGACAATATGATTGAAAAATGCAGCCATGCAACTTGGAATGTTGGAAGAGGACGGTATGACGTTGGTGAAACTGATAATTAAACTATCTACTGCTCTCTCCCAGGACTGTTTGGATAAACGCCTCACGTTTGATTACCCCTTTCGACTTTTTCTATTGAAATTTTATCCAAACAGCGTAAAAAGGGCAATCTCAGTATCGGACTATACTATCAAGTAACGTCGCATAATATGCGGACGACCTAATAATTCTTTGCAAAAGCAAAAGAAGTGCAAGACGAACACTTGAAAAGATAATTCCCTTTATCGAAAATAAGCTATTCCTTAAGGTAAACAAAGACAAAACAGTGGTTGAATATGTGGGGAAGGTAAAATTTCTTGGGTTTACGTTTTACCAATACAAAGGTAAGGCAAGAGTCAGAATTCATCCGAAATCCATTGTGAAAATGAAAAGGAAAATTAAAGAATTAACAGCAAGAAGCAATGGAATGGGCAACGAAAATAGGATTAAGAAGCTCAAAAGCTATATCATGGGGTGGATAAATTACTTCAAAATAGCAGATATAAAGAGCCTTCTATCTGAAACAGATGAATGGATGAGAAGACGTATCCGCATGGTTTACTGGAAGCAATGGAAAAGAATAAAGACGAGAGGTAAAATGCTCCAAACTCTTGGAATTTGCAAACAGAAAGCATGGGAATTTGCCAACACAAGAAAAGGCTACTGGAGAGTATCCGGAAGCCCCATCCTTACCAAGTCTCTGAATAATGATGCTTTAAAGGGATTTGGGTTTATATTCTTTTCTGATTATTATCGGCAAGTTTCAGCGTAAACTTTGGAACCGCCGTATACCGAACGGTATGTACGGTGGTGTGGAAGGTCGGCTACTCAATTAATGGGTAGCCTCCTATCCGAT
>JAEWQC010000044.1 GCA_023399355.1 Bacillota bacterium
CCCCGGATGCATGGGCGAGCAGTTGACGCAGTCAACGACCAGCCCCGGATGCATGGGCGAGCAGTTGACGCAGTCAACGACCAGCCCCGGATGCATGGGCGAGCAGTTGACGCAGTCAGCGACCAGCCCGCGGCTTATTAACCTGTTTTGCTTTCGTATGAATTTGACAGATAAAATTGATCAAAGCCTTTGAGCCTAAAGCCATAGAGATATAGATCGGCAATCCGTAATAACTTTTCCATTTCAACATCTGGTATACCCCGATCAAGACAAGGAGCGGCTCCAGTATAAAACAAAATATGACTGCCATTACAACAGAAGCGATGACAAAGCTCTTCCATTTCCTGAAATATTGATAAATCAACGAATATACAATGGGCAGGCTGGCCAGGTCAACTGAAAACAGCGGTGGAAACAATGGAAACAAATCATAGGGATAGTCCCAGAGTGTCAATTCTTCTCCCAATTCATCCATCACCAGAGTAAACAGGATAATGAGTGCTGCATACAGGATGATTTCTTTCAGTCTGGATTTATCAACTACTTTCCACCAAATGAATATGGATACGATAAATAGTACAAGCAGAAACCACCATCTTAAACGAAATACTTCATTACGCATCCACTCGTCAAACCGGGCAGCTGTCAATTGTTTTTGGACATCTATACCTGAAAGTGCATATGAAACCGCTGACTGCATTTCCTATCTCCCCGTAATAATATTTCAGCCTGCTATTTTTCAGCAGGATTGCTTCTATACTTTTTGTTTTTATTTTTTTCATCAATGGCAGTGATCTTCAATATTGTTTCCCTGATGCCTACAGCCGCTGCCGCATAGATCGGAAAGCTAAAAATGTACTTCCATTGAAGTAATTGATAAAAATCCACTCCCGCCAGAATCGGTTCAATGATAAAGCAGATCAGGGCAGTCACTGCCAATGCGGCCCAAATAAAGCTCCGCCTTGTTTTGAAATATTGAAATACAATAGAATAGATCAACGGCAGGCTGATTAAATTAATGGATGACAATGGCGGAAATATCGGAATCACATCTGTCGGATAATCCCAAAGCGTTAATTCCTCTCCGTATTCATTGATTCCCATGGCTACTATAGCCATCAATGCTGCAAATATACACACATCACTGAATATTGACTTGTCAGCCGCTTTCCACCAAACAAACAGGAACACCAAAAGGAGTCCAATCAATAACCACCATTTTAAGCGGAATACATCTTCCTTCATCCACTCTTCAACATGAATGGAAGTGAGTTGTTTTTGGATCGGTACATCCCCGGGTATCTCTGAAACCGTTAGAAACATTAGTCGTCTCCTGCCTGAACATTTTAACCTCTATCTGTTTCTAGTATGAACCCAAAGTGTGCAAACTATAAATGCAGTCTGTTCTCCATTCCATTCCTGCCGAAATGCACAGATAAAATACAATAAGCATAGAAACCACATAAACGTAGAGACCTATAAGTGCAGAAGCCACATAAGCATTGAGACCTCTAAGTGCAGAAGCCACTTAAACATAGTGACCTATAAGTGCGGAGGCCCTATAAGCGTCTCGTTTCACACATGCAGAATAAACAGCGGTCCCGCACCGATGATTGTCTGGCAGTCATCCCGCATTAAATTCATCACAAATATTCTTCAATCGCTATCCAGCAATTTTCTTTTTAACAGGAAGCCCATGGAAGCACCGAATACGAAGGTACCGATCAAATGGGTATAGTAATCGGCAATAGGTCTTATTTCAATAGTATCCCCTTCAATAGAAAGTGTAAAAAAGAATTCCCACAGCAGCCATGTTATCAAGCCAGCCATAATACAGATGATTATTGTGTGTCTATGCCCCCACTTTTTAAGCACCAGATAGATTATGGAAGAAATTACCGATCCTGCCAAAAAATTAATGATTAATCCAATGGTTTCAGAAGTCCTGCTTATGGTAACAATAAGACTGTTTAACTGATATACACTGTACTTTCCGATTCCAAACAAAAGCAGTACCCATGATACTATCTCTGCGGGAATTGTCGACAACGCCCCTATCGCTGCGGCTTTTAAAAAACCGGCATCATCCAGATCCAAATCTCTACCTCCTGCATCTGCAGAATTAATTTAAAGCATCCGGATTTTAGTATCTGAATAATGCATGCTCTTATTCATCGAATCAGATTTATTTACAGGCTCTGCCTGTCTGAACGTTTTTGAAACAAGGCAACAACACGTTCATTCTGAACTGCTGTTCCCAAAATAATGATCACCAGCCCGAGGAGCTGGGTAAGCAGGATCTTTTCGCCGGTCAGCACAACAATAAACACCAGCGTCGCAAAAGGAGACAGGAATGACAGATTTGCCGCCAGAGCAGCTGGAGCTATTTTCAATATCCGGAACCAGATATAATAGGTCAGAATAATATTGCTGATGCAAAGCCAGACAATGCCCGCAATACCCGCCGCATCCGGCAGGACCGGACGGGAAAGGAACAGCAGCCCGGCTATGGAAAGAATGAAAGCGGTAACGGTATAAATATAGTTGCTGAGAAAAGCGTCCAGTTTGTTTTTCTTCCCGAGGTTTGAAAACAATCCCCAGGACAGTCCGCCTCCCAGAGCAGCAAGATCGCCGGGCAGGTTGGTCAGTTTGAAACTTCCGATATTGCCTGAGGTGATGATGACCAGTACTCCGGCAAATCCGACGATCAAAGAGATCACTTTGAACACGGTCAGCTTTTCGCCGTGAATTGGCACTGCGAACAATACAATAAAAACCGGGAAAAGGTAGTTGATTGCCGATGCCTCTATCGTAGGAAGCATGGTAATTGCAAGGATATACAGAAAGTAATAAAAGAACTGGGGCAGTCCATATGCGGCAAGCTTTGCATAATCCCGCAGCGAAAGGCTTTTCATCTCCCGGTGCTTCCCGGAGGCAAACAGAATCACCGTCATTATCAGTACTGCACAGCCGAACATGTAAAACAGGACCTGTATACTGTCCAGCTTACCTAAAGTCAACTTGCTGACAGCTGCAAAAGAACCCCAGAAAAATAAAAGGATCCCCATCAAAAAATAGGGATTATCCAAATTGGATGTATTTTTCATAAACCTGACCATTCGTATTTATCCCAATCCATTGCCGATTTGTATTCACATTGTTAAACATTACCTTTTAAGCCGATTCTACCGTTTTATGGGCTATTTGTCAATGAAACTGATGGTGTAAATTTAAAACATCTGTAGAACATTCTGTGGAAAATCTGAAAAAAGATACTATCCGCACCCTCCGTTATCAGCATTTCTAAAGCACTTCGCGGATTAATCAGTTTATATAATAGGATTATTTCTGTCTGTAAGCGATATGGACAGGAAATTTACGCTTCCGTTTTAAACAGATGCAAAATATATAACGGCTACACGATTTTATACAGCTTGAAATTCTTGAATGTCTTCTGCAGCACACAGAAGCTGCTTCCGTTTTCATACAGGCCGGGATAATAGAGGTTAATGCTGTCGAGACTTCCAAGCGGGTCCCCCGGATTTGGTATCAGGATATATTCTATTCCATTCTCTTTCGGATGCCTTATGGCGTCATTAAAAATGAGACTTGAGGAAACAATGAAGTTTTGAGGATGCTCGCTGCCCAATACCACGCTGAAGGTCGTAAACGTATCCATCAGTATGGCAGCATCAGGCAGGTTCCGGTTAATATAGGCAGCAATCTGATTTTGTGTCTGAAGGCTCAGATTCCCCTGGTTATTTCCGAATACGTTGAATTGATCGGGTGCCTTTACAGGATTGACAAGAACATAAAAGGTCAATACTCCCGATGCGGCAAATGCAAGAAAAATCCCCCCATATTTCCAAAAAGCATTCTTTGCATCCCTTAGCTCATACGGCAGCCAGGCTGCTGCAACCGGCAGGGGATACATGTAATACCGGAGCCATGCCGCTGATTTTCCGGTAAGGAGCAGAAAAAACTGCAAAATCAAAGTGGACACAAGTATGATAACAAATACCAGAAAGTCCTTTTTAAACACTTTGCCTGTAACTATCCTTTTAAAGAGGATGAGCAGCGTTGGAATCAGGAAGTATGAAGCTTTTCCAAGGATGTACGAAAGCACTCCGGCCGGATGGCGATAGATGGCTGCAAGAGCCTTGTCATTCAATATGGTCCCCGACTGGCCCAGATTTGAATAGGTAGAATTCAGGAAATACAGTGCATTTCCGGTAATGAGATAATTATAGGCAAACCATCCGATGACTGAAAATGCCACAGGCATCATGAACAGGACAAGGCTGGATTCGATGCGGAAATAGGTATCCCGGAGTTTGCGTCTGCCCTCAAGAAGGTCAAACTCCTTTGAAGAAAGCAGGATAACGACAACACAAGCGGCAATGCCGGCAGTGTAGGCAACTGCCTCATATCGGGACAGAAAGGCAAGCGCGAGCGCTATGGCAATCCTTATGGCATAGAATGTACGTTTATCCTCCATCCATTTAATCAGGTTCAGCATACTCCAGATGATCATGAAGCAAAAGATGATCTCACTCATTCCATTTAAGCCATATAAAAAAATGTACGGATTGAAAGAATACAGGAGAACAAAAAATACCGAAAAGGGAATGGAGTGCTTATATGCCGCAAGTGACCTGAAAAGAAGCACAGAGGTCAGCGCCGCAAATAAGGAAGTGATGATGACACCGGCAAGCGCAGAGGAAGCAATCGGGCGGTACAAAGGCCACAGCAGCATAAGCGGAAGTTCCAGCAAGCTCGGCAGAGGCGTCCATACCATCCCGATCGAAGCAAGATGCGGCGGCATGGTATAGATGACATAGAAGGCATTGGCCACCCTGCTTATGGCGTCTCCGCTAATCAGCTGCCTTACGTGGTTCACATAGTACCCGGCAGAAGCTTCCGATCCAAAAACCAGTATAAAGAGGATCCAAGATATATTTGATGTTCTTTTCGCTATATTTTTCATCTGTTCTTTTCATATTCTGCCCCAATACGGCGAAAATAATCTCAGGAACTCTGTGTTGCCGAACCTGACAGTCCATGTCTTGTTTTCTCCCAGTAAAAGGGCTTTGCAATCAGCTGCCATGCCGCCTTATACGATGCAAGGCTCATAAATATCCAGTATATTGGCGTCAGTATGGCAGATTTTACAATGCTGTGAGAAAAAATTCCGGTTTTTTTATCCGCTATCTCTTCAATGACAAAATGCATCCCGACAGCATTCGAATAAATGAACAGGAAATTACCCAGCACGAATTCCGCAAGCGCCATATAGTAAACAAAGCCCGGGAAAAGCATCCTTATCCAGCCTTCTTTTGTCATATACCACAGAATCAGCATAATCCAGTAGAACGGATTGATGAGCGGCAGGAATGGCGTTCCGAAAACCATTACCTGGAAACCCATAAACCCTCTCAGCCCCAGTTCCTTCAGCAATCTGAACGGATTCCTCATATGCACAAGCCATGTCTGCATATAGCCTTTTACCCAACGTGAACGCTGCCTTATCCAATTGCCGAGGTGACTGTTGGCTTCCTCCCAGGTGCGTGAATCAATTACGGCCGTCTTGTAGCCTTTCTTGTAAAGCCTCACACCCAGATCGGCATCCTCCGTCACGTTATACGGGTCCCATGCGTCCACTTCCTTGAGAACCCTGGTCTTAAAGTGATTCGACGTCCCTCCCAACGGAAGCGGGATATCCAGTTTCATAAGCCCAGGAAGCAGTATTTCGAACCACATGCTGTATTCCTGCGTGAACCATTTTGTCAATATATTCTGCCTGCTGTTGAAATAATTCAGTTTTGACTGGATGCATGCGTACTCCCCAGGCAACCTCTTGAAAGCCAGGTAGACCTTTTTCAATTGATCCCTGTCAGGCCTGTCCTCTGCGTCAAATATTACGACATATTCCCCTTTGGCCCTTATAATGCCGTAATTGCATGCCTTCGGCTTGGTCTTGGGAAGACTGTGCGGGACAATGATAACCGAATAGTATGCGGGAAGTTTCCCGGAGTTAATTGCTTCCTGTGTCTCAACGTCGTCTTCTTCAAGCAGCAGTCTGACATCAAGCTTGTGCTTGGGATAATCAAGATTCTCAATGCTCTCGATGAGACGCGGCACCACTTCCTTCTCCCTGTACATGGGTACAAGGATGGTATATACCGGAAGGTCCCTCTCGTCAATTTCGCCAATCTCCTCTTCTGACGGCCTGATTTGAGCCCCATCCCCCGTACCCATCAGAAGAATGCTTATTTTAAAAACAGCCAGCGCAAAATACACGAACTGCA
Organism: Bacillota bacterium; assembly: GCA_023399355.1. Classification (GTDB taxonomy): domain Bacteria; phylum Bacillota; class Clostridia; order Acetivibrionales; family DTU013; genus UBA1305. The sequence continues at coordinate 6,309 of JAEWQC010000044.1, forward strand.
TGATGATATTAAGCACAGTCAAAGACTTCATTGGGCCGACTGCTATCAAGCCCGCCGTAACAAGCAGCAGGATAAGTGCAGACAGCTTTTGTGCTTTTGTAAAAGTTTGCACAGCCGAATTTTCAGGCTGCTCATTCAATAGTTTACTGATGCTTTCATCTTTCATCTCATCGTTGTAAACCATCTCCAGATAGGTATCTATTTCGGACTGCGAAGCCAGCACCTGTTCGACCGGCTTGTCCAGGAACGAATCCGTTTCTTTTTGACTTTCCTCGTCAAGGACCGCTGTGACCGCTAAAAGGTATCTGTCCGGCATGTTATTGACCAGTACCGCATTATTCTTTTTCGCAATCCCGTAAGGAATCTTCAGCGCCCCGTCGAAATCGTTTCTGCAGCCGACACGTCCCATACCGTTTTGTGTCGCTATTTCACGGTAGAGCTGCTCTGAGGTCAGGTAATCAAGCGAAAGAAGGATCTCTCCAAGCTGGCCTCCGCTCTTTCTCTGGAACGAAAGGGCATGTTCAAGCTGCCCCCTGTTGATAAGCCCCTTATCAAGAAGCATATCACCAAGGCGTTGTCTTCCGCCAGTATCACCGGTATTCCCCTCAAGCAGCTGCCGGGTGGCAAAGCCAAGGGAAACAAGCACCTCCCCAAGCCTGCCTCCTCTTTCTGTCTGCACTTTGAGGGCAAGCTCCCGCTGCTCTTCGGTAATCAGTTTATTTTTTACAAGGTATTCACCGAATTGAAGCCTCAACTTGTTTTCAGGCACAATAGTACCGGCTGCCTCCTCCCGGCGGACTGCATCCGGTCGCGCCAAAGCTTCCTTCGTCGATCTCCGTTTTTGTTTGTGTTTGTCGTTTGTCATTTCCAATATCCTGTCTAATAAACCCTACGCCCTAATACAGGCCGGTTTCAGATAATTATCGTTTATATTCATCCCCGGATATCATAACACGTTGTCGTTATTTTGCATATAACAGGGATAAATGTTCACTTTTTGTTATCTTTTGCCGATGGAAATTTTAAGAGCCGGGTGTAAAGACAGTAGAGAATCTGCTGACAGATCCGGAGGTTCCCAAAAATGTTGACAGAAGTCCTATAGTATTTTCATCAACGGTTTGATAAAATATTCTACGTAAAGGGAGTGCGTGAGTGTGGAAGATAAAACATTTGAACTACTGACCAAAATGTATAGTGAATTCTCCAGCCGTTTTGAAAATGTGGAGAATGAGATTAAAAAGGTCCAAATTAAGCTGGAACATAATATTGAACCTCAAATCAAAGTTTTATTTGAGGACAGGGATAACATCCATAAAAAATTAGATTCAATTGAGCAGAAAGTTGATGTCCTGACTAACAGAGTGGATAAGCAGGACATTCAGATCAGTGTCATTAAAGGTGGAAAATCAAAAGCCAGTAAAGGCTGACAATGAGAGATGCAAATAATTTTGTGTAACCTTCAGGGTGATATAAAATAAAAATCAACCTGGAGGTTTATTTATGTCAAAAAGAAATTACCCAATGAGCTCCTTGGTCAACTCATCAAAGAGTACAGCATCAAGGATACCGATAACATCAATAATATGCTTAAAGACCTTATGGGTAATGAGCAGACATTGCGCAATTACATCCATTATCTCACCAGCAGTGGAATTATTAAACATGAGCCTGAGAACAGATGGATTTATGACCATGTATTCGATACTCCACCCGGAGAACAGATGTTGATTTACTTCGGGCAGGAGCATGTAGCACCGGGTGTTGACATCCACTAAGATAAAATAAAATTTTACAAAGGGGGCATATTATGATAAAATCCAAAATGGTTAAGAAATTTGTATCCCTCACAGTCATTGTATTTGTACTTCTAAATTTAACACTTTACACCAATGCTCTTTCCAGTACACAGACCGTCACTATTGGCGAAAGTACCAGTCAAAATCAGAATCAAACAGTTGCAATTTCGGGCTTAGGAAGTGTATTCAATGCAACTGTGAATACAGGTAATGTTACATACACCCAAAGCGGGAATATAAGTCCCTGGGCTACCATAATAGCGCGAATAAAAAGTAAATGAACTTACTATAATCAGCACCTTTCCGGTGCCGGTATTGTCAAAGTACAAGAAAGGAGCTTTATCAAAAAGCCCCCTGTGATTTGCTGCTATCAGGCGTTTGCTGCTCCGCCTTTTATGACACGGATTTCTACATCCTGTTTTTCAACTTTCCCCTTCAAGTCAACGATATCTTCCATCGTCTTAGCTACAACCTCAGTAATGCCGTCAATCTTTTTATTCAATTGCCTGAATTCTTCTTTATTGCCCTTACTCAATAGTTCGATTTTGTCGTTTATGGATGCAAAGCCAGTATCCGTCTTTCTTTCCAGATTTGCAAGGCCGGTATCCGTCTTTCTTTCCAGATTTGCAAAACCAGTATCCGTCTTTCTTTCCAGATTTGCAAGGCTGGTATCCGTCTTCCTTTCCAAGTTGTTTAACTTTTCAAGGATTTCCTTCAATACTCCTTCCATACTCACACGCTCCCTTTACGTAAAATATTTTATCAAACCGTTGGTGAAAATACTATAGGACTTCTGTCAACATTTTTGTGTCCGGTTCCCTGTACTCCGTCTTATTCTTCATCCTGCGCTGCAGTTTCAACGCCTGATGGACCGGCTTTATGGTTTCATATATCTTTTCCGGCGTTGTTGCTTTCACATGCTCCGGCGAAGGGTAGTTCTCCCAGAAACATAGAGCGCTCTTGGCATCAATCAGGGCAAAGAACTTCCGGTAGGACGGGTAGCTGTAAGATAGCTGGCTGTGCAGCTGGTTCTTGTTCATGACATTGCTCTTTACTATCAAGTCCCGCCTTTTCACCAACTTCCGTATCGTCCAGAAGATATCCTCCTGCCTGGCATCCTGCAAGGAGTCCAGCATATCCCGGAGTACCCTGGCAACGCAGTAGGCGTCATAGGCGTCATCCTTGTAAACAATAGGGTTTGATAGCCTTACAGCGCTGGTATGAGCGACTTTGACAGGCAGTTTGCCAGATTGTGCAGGAAGTACGGGGGTTCTCTCCGCTACTTCCGCACCACTTTGTACATTGTGTATCTGATTCGAGGCAGGCTGTAGCCCGCCGGTATTTTGAGAGGAGATTTGCCATGAGTTCCAGAGTTCTTACCGTTTCCGGGATGTATCCCGGCCCGTCCAGCACAAAGCCGGTGCCCGCCGTCCGGGTGCAGGGAAAGTGGCTGGAGCAGATCGGCTTCCGCATCGGCGACAAGGTGGAGATATGCGAGGACAGGGAAGTCCTCACCATCCGGCTGGTGAAGGACAAAGCATGACTTTACGGACGGAGAGGGCTGACCGGCTGTCATACTCGCTGCGGGCCTTTCCCAGGAAGCGCCAACGCTATGGGTATCTTGCCGCAGTCCCTCCGCCTTGGAGTATTTACAGGTGCCCCCTGTTTGTCAGTTGGCTGCTGTAAACGCTTCAAACCCCTTTTTGAGCTTCATACTGGCTGCGGGGCTTACCGCCTAACGCTTTATTAGGGATGCTTTCAAAGGTTTTGAACCTTGAAAATATTTGAATATGGGAGGTCATAATCATGCTGCACCCGAAAATGAGACATGTCTATGTCGGCCTGGACATCCACCGCCAG